>JAIVWA010000148.1:0-7113 GCA_049190255.1 Gammaproteobacteria bacterium
TGACCGCCTCGCTCTTCCTGGCAGGAGGGCAGGACCTGAGAAAGAGCGGAGGCGGTCAGATTTTGGCCGGTCAAAATTAGCGATGTTTTTTTGCAGAGCCACGATCGAGCTGTTTGGCCCTGCCGGCGTGGATATCTCATGGAGTATTGGAGTAATGGAGTGATGGAGTATTGATAAAAGCTGTATTTCAGATGCCGATCTACTTATCATCCATAAGATGCCTAAATAACTCCCATGTAACAAAATTGATTCAAAATTCGATATTTCCATCACTCCATTACTCCATCACTCCAGTACTCCAAAGCCTGGAGTGTAACGCCAAAAAATTGTAAATAAACCGATTAGTGATTCCACTCATATAGCTATCTCATTTTTAACGTACTCATGGCCAGCATCGCCAGAGCGATGGCAATGATCCAGAAACGCACGATCACTTTGGGCTCCGGCCAGCCTTTTAATTCAAAATGGTGGTGCAGGGGCGCCATCCTGAAAATTCGTTTCCCACTGGTCATTTTAAAGAAGCTAACCTGAAAAATGACGGATAAGGCCTCAATGACGAACAAGCCGCCCACCAGCACCAGCAAAATTTCCTGTTTTGTGATGACGGCGACGGTTCCCAGAAATGCACCCAGCGAGAGGGAGCCGACGTCGCCCATAAAGATTTGAGCCGGATAAGTGTTGAACCACAAAAACCCCATTCCGGAACCGACAATAGCCCCGCAGAAAATCGCCAATTCTCCGCTGCCGGACACGTAATTAATTTGCAGGTAATTGGCAATTTTGACATGACCGGCCACATAGGCAAAAATCATGTAGGTCGTGGCTGCAATAATCACCGGTCCGATGGCCAGGCCATCCAGACCGTCGGTAAGATTCACGGCGTTAGAGGCTCCGACAATGACAAAAGCTGCAAAAATGATATATCCCCAGCCAAAATCCGGAGAAACATTTTTAAAAAAGGGTATGGTAATCTGGGTCGAAAAGTCGGGGCTGATGTAAACCAGAAAGCCGGCAATCAGAGCGATGATGGCCTGCCACACCAGTTTAGTGCGAACGCTCAATCCTTTGCTTTGCTTTTTAACTTGCATCAGATAGTCGTCTATAAATCCGACCAATCCATAGCCGACGACCACAAACAATGTGATCCATACATAAAAATTGGTTAAATCACTCCACAGGAGAATAGAAACCACTATGGAGACAATAATCAGCGTCCCCCCCATGGTCGGGGTGCCGGCCTTGTCCAGGTGCGTCTTGGGACCGTCATCACGGATGTACTGTCCCACCTGCATTTCCGCCAGTTTACGGATCATCCAGGGTCCTAGAAGAAAACAGATGAGAAAGGCCGTCAAACTGGCGTAAATGGTCCTGAACGTAATGTACCGGAATACGTTAAAGGCCGAAAATGTCGTATGCAGTGGGTATAATAAATGGTAAAGCATTTTAATGCCTAAATTGCCTAAATTGTCTAAAATGCCTAAAATTAAGGATGTTAATCATTTTTATTAAGCGAATCATCAATAACTAATAACAATTAACCTTTTTTCTCTTCCGTGGGAGCGGCTTTTAGCCGCGAGTAAAATCGATAATATCCATCAACCATTAACGAATAACAGATAACGATCAACTTGCTTCCTTACCCGCCCAGTCTTTTAGCCCCTGGACCACCTTCTCCATTGCCATTCCGCGCGAGCCTTTCACCAGAACCCAATCCCCGGGCTGCAGCCAAGCGGTCAGATCCTCTATGATTTCTGCGCGGGATCCGGTAATCGTATTCGCAGCCGGCAGGCCTTCATCACGGGCGCCGGATGCCACCCAATCGGCAAACTCACCTCTTGCATATAAACGGCTGATTCCGGAATGAGCGGCCAGGGCACCGACTTCGTTGTGGAACTGGGGAGCCTGGGTACCGAGCTCAAGCATATCGCCTGCCACAAAAATACGCCGGCCGGCGGCGGCCATCCGGCTCAGGGCTGCCAGGGCGGCTTTCATCGAATCCGGATTGGCATTATAGGTATCATCAATCATGTGGACGCCGTTGGGTAGATGAAAGATATTCATTCTTCCCGCCTCCGGCGTGAACGTTTCGATACCTTTTTTAATTGTTGCGGCGGAAATTCCCAGCAAATATCCTACGGCGGCAGCCGCCAGGGCATTGGAAATCATAAAACGGCCGGGAGAATTCAATCGAACCGCAATGCTTTCTTGACCGAATATCAGTAAAAAGGAAATTGCCTGCTCCCCTTCTTTTACTTCTTGGGCCCGGATGGCTGCATCTGATGACTGCCCGTAAAGCAGCACCTCATTTTTTGTTTCCCGGGCCAGCTGCAATACCCGCGGATCATCTGCGTTGAGAACGGCTTTACCATCCCGGCCGAGGCCTTTGATAAGATCTCCTTTTTCCCGCATGACCCCGTCCAGGGACCCCAGTCCCTCCAGGTGCGCTGGACCGATATTGGTAATTACGCCGATATCCGGTGAGCATATTTCGGCCAACCTTGCGATTTCCCCGGGGTTGTTTGTGCCCAGTTCCACCACCGCCCACTGATGGTCGGGCGACAGCCCCAGAAGGGTTAACGGCAATCCGATTTCGTTATTAAAATTTCCTGCGGTTGCCAGTGTGTTGAACTGCCGGGTCAAAACTTCGACAGTCAATCTGCGGGTAGTCGTTTTCCCGTTTGACCCCGTAATGGCCACCACCGAAGCCTTTGCCCGCCGGCGATTAAATGCGGCCAGATCACCCAGGGCTTTGGTGGTGTCTGCCACCGCGATGCACACAACATTGTTTGCTTTCCAGGCCGCAATAGGCATTTGCTCGGCTTTATTGCGACTGATTACAAGACCGCGCACGCCCTGATCGACAGAGGCAGATGCAAAACCATGCCCGTCATGGGTATCGCCGGTAATGGCAAAAAAGACATCGCTCGGAAAAATTTTGCGCGAGTCAATGCAAACCCCGGAAAACAGACGATCCTGATCTCCGCACAGAAGTTCACCGCTTGTCGCGTCAAGAATCTCCCGGGTTGTCCAGGGTATGGGGGTTTCGTTACTCATAAGTTGCTTTATTTTGATGGTAGAAGGTTTAGGGTATAGGGTGTAAGGTCAAAAGCGGATTTACTCCATTTTTTTGTTTGTGCTTACCCTAAACCTTGTACCTTATACCTTCTACCTTTTGGTTACAGCATGCCCAGCGCCTTTCTGGCTTCCTCTCGATCATCAAAATCTATAGTGGTATTGCCAAGTATCTGATACGTCTCGTGGCCTTTACCGGCAATCAGCACGGCGTCGTCCGGCCGGGAGGCTTTAATTCCCAGTTCAATGGCACGCCGCCGGTCGGGCTCGACCACATATCCTTTTTTTTCAAAGCCGGCTTCAAGATCCCGGGCCGAGTATTCGACACCTTCGGCCTGTCTGGTTCCCGGCAAAATCTGTTCGATGATTGCCAGGGGATTCTCGGTGCGGGGGTTGTCGGAAGTGACAACAGCCAGATCGCACAGCCGGGCGACGATTTGGCCCATCATGGGCCGTTTTTCTCGATCCCGGTCACCGCCACATCCAAATACGCAAATGATGCGGGCCGGGGCAATTTCTTTTATGGCCGATGCAGCGTTTTCAAGGGCATCCGGTGTGTGGGCATAGTCGACATAGACAAAACGACCGGTGGAATTTTCGATACCCTCCAGACGTCCGGGTATGGCCGACAGTGCTTCAATTCCGGCTTTGATCGTCTGCAGTGAAATCTTCAGCGCTGTTCCGACACCTGCGGCACTGAGGATGTTTTCCACGTTGTGGACCCCCACGAGGGGAGTTTTGAAATCAAAACTCCCCTCCGGGGTGGCAACCTTCCCTGCGGTGCCAATCAGTTTACACTGAAAATTTTCAGCCTTAATCTCACCGTCTGGAACCGAACCGGTTTTAACGACTGGCAGCGGCAGGCTATCCGCCAGTTCGCGGCCCCGGGGGTCATCGCAATTGATGACCGCCACCGCCTTTTCTTTTTTGGGCCCCTGGGTGAGATATTCGGTAAATAGTCTTTTTTTGCTGGACCAGTACGATTGCATGTCGCCATGAAAGTCGAGATGGTCCTGGCTCAAATTTGTAAAAACAGCCACATCAAACCAGCAGCCTTTAATGCGGTAAAGATCCATGGCGTGGGAGGAGGCCTCCACGACAACATGGGTGACACCCGCGCTGTACATTTGTGCCAGTATCCTTTGAAGATCCAAAGATTCCGGCGTTGTCATCGGGTTGCTGAAAATTTTATCTGCATAGCGATAATTGATGGTTCCGATCACCCCGGTACTAAAGCCGGCCTGCAGCAGAACACTTTCGACTAAATAGGCGACGGTGGTCTTACCGTTTGTTCCCGTTATTCCGATCAGGGTCATATGTTCTGAAGGATTACCGAAAAACCTGGCCGCCAGATCGGCCATGGCCATGCGCGTGTCCGGCACACGGATAACAATCGGCTGATTTTGGGCCGATCGGGCCATACTCTCATCCAGGAAGGGCTGAGGAGGCTCTTTTTGAGTGACAAAGGCAACGGCTCCTTTTTGCAGAGCCTGATGCATAAAATCGTGACCGTCGGCGCTTTGGCCTTCAATGGCCACAAACATACCACCCGGCTGAGCCTCCTGAGCCCTGTAATGAATTGAACCAATCTCCTGATCCAGCAGGTTTGCATGGTGCATGGTGCCTGGCGCATGGCCTTCTTTTCTTTTACGCTTTGCGCTTTGCTCTATGCGCTTTGCCCCGAAGGGACTGACGCTGATCGGTTCTATTGATTTTAATAATTCTGAAAGCTTCACCCTTTGGCTCCATTGTCCCGGGATACTCTGAGTTTTGTTGGGCCGGCCTCGGGAGGCACATTCAAATAGTTGAGGGTTTGCTGGGCAATTTTTTTGAATACCGGAGCGGCGACAATACCGCCGTAATATTTGCCCTGGGGCTCATCGATGATTACCAGGATTGCAATCTCCGGATCATCGGCCGGAGAAAATCCGATAAACGAGGCCGTATGCCTGGTTTTTGAATATTTGCCGTTTTCATCCAACTTGCGCGCGGTGCCGGTTTTACCGCAGGCGGTGTATCCGTCCAGCGCGGCGTTCACGCCGGTGCCGCCCTCAGTGATGACCGTCTTTAGAATATTTTTGACAATGGTGGCCGTCCGGGCGGAAATGACGGTTCTAACCTTTTGCGGTTTGAAAGCGTTTATGAGATTTCCGTTTTGATCGACAATTTCCTTCACCAAATACGGTTTCATCAGATTCCCACCGTTTGCGATGGCAGATATCGCCGTAACCATCTGAACAGCCGAAACGGAAATACCATGGCCGAAAGAAATAGCGCCCGTGTCTATTTTCGACCAGGATGAATAATGGGGCAGGCTGCCGGGTGTTTCACCAGGGGAGTCAATCCCCGTTTTTTGGCCGAAACCAAAATCACGGAAAGTGCGGTGAAGGTTTCTGGCCCCCATTTTTTCGACGACCTTTACTGCCCCGATATTACTCGAATATTTGATGATTTGCTGCAGCGACAACCAGCCGTATTTGTGGGTATCATGCACCACATTTTTTCCGATTTTATAGGCGCCGTTTTCACAGAAAAAAATTTCATTGGGTGTAATCTTGCCGTATTCCAGCGCGGCAGCCGCGCTGAATATCTTCATGGTTGAGCCCGGCTCAAAAGTGTCGGTTAAGGCCCGGTTGCGCCAGATGGATTTTTCGAAGTTCGCATAAGAATTCGGATTAAAGAGCGGATAATGGGCCAGTGCCAGTACGGCACCGGTTTGCGGGTTCATGACGAGCGCCAGTCCCGAGAGCGCTGAATACTCGTCAACTGTTTCCTTCAATGCACTTTCCGCAATATATTGAATGGTATTGTCAATGGTCAGGACCAGGTTATGGCCGCTGGTATCCGTCGACTGCCCGGGCCCGGAACTGAATCCATTGCCCAGAGCGTCTTTGAAAATCGTAGAATTTAAGTCAGCCCCTTTGAGATGCTGGTTGTAATAAAACTCGATGCCTTCCAAACCAGTGCCGTCCATTCCCGAAAATCCCAGGGCCTGGGCCGCCAGGGTCGTATGCGGATAAAAACGGTTATATTCGGTGACGAAGTTAATGCCGGGTATGGACAGATCCTTCACCGCACGGGTCTCTTTGGCGGTAGACTGGCGCTTGATCCAGACAAATGATTTTTTGCCGGTCAGTTTGCTTTGAAGTCTGCGGGCATCAAGATCTAAAACCCCGGCCAGGGCTTTGGCGGCAGCTTTGGGATTGTCAACCCGGGCCGGATAGGCGGCGATTGACGTCACGTTGATACTGACGGCCATCTCACTCAAGTTACGGTCATAAATAATGCCGCGTTTGCCGGATGTTGTTAATGATTTTTCGTACTGGTCGGATGCTTTCTGCGACAGCCAGTGGCTGCGATATACCTGCAGATGAACAGCCTTGGCGGCAATGACTGCAAATGCCGTAATAAAGATGATGCCCACCAGTAGAATTCGTAATTTGATATATTTATTTTCCATCATTAATTCTTGTCCGCCACGCTCTTTGGCGGATTAGGCAATTTAGGCATTTATATTTAAGGTAATACAATCGTTTGTTGGGGTGTCGGTGTAACCAGGCCCAACTGCTCTCGGGCGATTTTGGCAATGCGTTGGGGTGACTTCAGGCGCGCAAGCTCAATTTTTAAATTATCCTGCATGGCCGACAGTTTCCGTATCCTGGTGGTGTGCTCCGTTATCTCATATTTAACGCGAACATATTGCACCCGGCACCAGGTATAGAAAAGCAGCTCACCGATAAAGGCGAACATCAACAACAGACAGGCGACCATCACTTTAGGGTTGCGCTGTTTGCGTTTCTTATTTTTTTTCATAATGTTTTTTGGACACGGATCTGCACGGATAAACACAGATTAATTCAAGCCGCCTGGCGGCGGTAACGAATCTTGAAATACGATGGTGTCTGTTTGTAATAGATTTTTCCTCGCCGCAGGCGAAATAAATTTTCTTTTTAATCCGTGTTCATCTGTGTTCATCCGTGTCCTAAATAGTTATGGAACGATGATGGTGTCGTCGGCTTGGAGTCTCAGGTTCTGGTTGAG
>JAIVWA010000148.1:7121-9090 GCA_049190255.1 Gammaproteobacteria bacterium
GTTTAGATGGTTTGGATCGTTATGTTGGTTTGGATCGTTGTGATCGTTGTGTTCGTTTGGATCGTTGTGATCGTTATGCTCGTTTGGATCGTTGTGATCGTTTTGATAGTTGAGATTGTTAAGATGGTTAATTCTGCCTTGAGCCTATTCTTATTTTCCGAATTCCGCATTCCAACTTCCCCATTCCGATATCTGTCTTCTATATCTTCTCTGCCGCCCTAAGCCGGGTGCTGCGGGCCTTGGGGTTGGCGGCGATTTCTTCTGCTGTCGGGCGCACCACCTTTTTTGTCAGGATGCGCAGCTGCGGTTCCTGGCCGCAAACGCATTGAGGTAACTGCGGTGGGCAGGTGCATCCTTTTTCCAGGGTTTTTAAACGCTGCTTGACAATGCGGTCTTCCAGCGAATGAAACGCCAGCACACACAAGCGGCCGCCGGGGTTCAATAAGTCCACAGCATATTCCAAAAAGGTTTCGAGTCGTTCCAGCTCCCTGTTGACCGCGATGCGAAGCGCCATGAACACCCGGGTGGCGGGGTGGATCTTCTGTTTGAATGCCGCTTGTGCCGGAATCGAATCGACGATGATTTGGGCCAGCTGTTTACTGGTTCGAATCTTTTTTTGCCGTCTAATTTTTATGATCTTGCGAGCGATTTGTTTGGCCCGGCGTTCCTCCCCGTATTCTTTGAAAAGTTTTTGCAATTCTGCCTGCGATAAATTGTTGACGAGGTTTTCAGCGGTTTGCGGTGATTGAATATCCATCCGCATGTCCAAGGGTTCATCCTTTCTAAAGCTAAACCCTCTGCCGCTGTTTTCAATGTGATGCAGCGATAACCCCAGGTCCAGCAGGATGCCGTCCACGCGATCAATTTCTAATTGTGTCAAGAATTCCGGAAGGCTGATAAAATTGCCGTGAAAGAGGTGGATGTTTGACGAATAATCTTTAAGGACTGTTTCAGCGTTGGAGATGGCGTCAATGTCTTGATCAATTCCGATGAACCTTCCGCCGGGAAAAATTTTCTCACATATCGCCCTGGCATGGCCGCAACCACCCAGGGTACCATCGACATAGACGTTGCCGGGCCGGCAATTCAGGTAATTGACCACCTCGTTCAACATTGCAGGGATATGTCGGTATGACATAAAATCAGATTCCTAACTTGGCAATTTCGTTTCTGACCTCCTCTTTTTTCATATCTTTTTCCAGGGTCATAGTTTCTTTGTCATAGTTGTCCCGTGACCAGATTTCAAAATGATCGAGTACCCCCACCAGAACAATTTCTTTTTCAAGCTCCGCATATTGTCTCAAGCTCGGCGGAACGAGAATCCGATCCTGTTTGTCACAGTTGCACTCAAATGCCCCGCCAATAAATACCCGCCGGAAGCGGCGCATGTTATCATTCTTTTCCGCCATGGCCAGAATTTTGGTTTCTATTTTACGCCATTCATTGAACGGAAATCCCACCAGGCAGCTGTCCATGCGGGAGACCATAAGCCCGTCGGCCCCATCGGCCCGGATAACATCTCTGAACCGCGCCGGGATGATGATCCGCCCTTTGGCGTCTAAGGTATGATATGAGCTTCCTCGAAACATAGTCGACAATTATCCACTTTTATCCACTTTGCTCCCCATTAAATCTCAGATCTCAGGAAGTGTCAAGCAAAAATTGAAAAAAATTTTCAATTTCTAAAATAATTCTCAGGTGTTAAAAGATTTAATAATTGTCTCAAAAAGGGGGGAGAGATGTGGAGAAAAAATTAGCGGAATGGATTCTGTTTTAAAAAAAGAGAAATCAGACAGGATTAACCAGTCTTCGCTCCGCTTCGCCTCGGCACGCAGGATTGACTGGATATTTTTCCAGGCTTTCCAGAGATAAACAAAATAATCCTGAAAATCCTGTAGATCCTGTCCAAATGATTGATGTGATTCAGACAGAGCCAACAGATAATAAGTATTTGGCATGTGCTTTGGAA
>JAIVWA010000149.1:0-9089 GCA_049190255.1 Gammaproteobacteria bacterium
TTTTAGCCAATGCCTTGCCCTTTTCACGGTCCTCGCAGGTCAGTGCTGTCTGACGCAGATTGTACCAGTGTTTATACTTTTTTTCCAATTTGACATAGCGTTTGGTGATGATAATTCGATTGAGGCTTTTGGTGATCAGAACCGTCAGAAAGGCAAGAAAAAAAATTATCATTGCCGGGCCGAGAAAATGAAACGGCGCCAGCAGCGCATCGAATCCGTCTGCCACAGCGATGAAGGCGGCGGCGATTTTCTCCCATATTGTGTCTAATAGAGAATCCATGGTTGCGGTATCCGGGTTGGCCAGTCAGCCGGTTTGTTGCTTGGCCGATTTTAATTTCAACTGTCACTACTCTAACCGATAAACCGTCACTGGTCAACCGGCTAACCGGCAAGCTGTAATGGCGGGATAAGTCCCCGGGACTTATCCCGCCTTTGAGCACTTCAATGTGTTTCCGGTTCCGTGGTTTTTAGATCCAGATTTCGATCTTGAAGAACCTGAAGAACAGGAAGAACAGGGTGACGGCCAGGACGATTTTCAGCGTTTTTTCACTGAACAGCTTCTGCGCCCGGCTGCCCAGCATACCGCCGGCAAACCCGCCGATGATAATGGAGATCATCAGCACCATGTCCGGCAAGTAACCGAGCATCAGGTATCCGATAAAGGAGCCGATACTGGAAAAGCAGGTGCCGATGAGTGAAATCGGAACCGCCACGTACATGGGAAGCGCACCCAGGGTCGTCATGGCCGGAACCAGCAGAAAGCCGCCGCCGATACCGAAGGATCTGGAAACCACACCGATGCCCAGACCGAGGAGGGCAAAAAGCAACGGATTGATCCCAAATTCTTCGCCCCAGAATTTGAACCGGTAGTTGGTGAGACCGGTTTTAATCGGCTCAATACTGCCCATCTCCGCGGCACGGCCTTCGGCCTTGGCTGCGGCGATTTCGTCGTTGAACTTTTTCGCCATGGCCTTGATGTTTTTGCGTTTCGCCATGGCCTTGGGCATCATTTCCATCACAGTCTTAATACCCATGATCACCACCAGGATGGCCAGCCATTCCTTATAGGCTTTCATGGGCAGATAGGCTGAGACATATTTACCCAGCCAGATGGACCCGATGAAAATACCGACCCCGAAGGAAATGCCCACCGGCCAGGCGACCCGCCGCTCCTTGACCGCGTAGCGATAGAATGAACCCAGGGGTGAGAAGAGGGTCAGGGCCATGTTGGAGGGTTTCAGTACGTTGGCGGCGTTGATGCCCACCGGACCTGCGGTATGGACGATCAGCACCTGGAAGGCCGCCATGAGCATGCCGCCGGCGGCCCCGATCATGGAAAAGTAGGTGCCCACTAGAATCGCACCGATGGTGATCCACAGGGGGTTCATGTAACGAAAGCCTTTGGTCAGCCAGAATCCGTTTTTCAGCACGGTGTAGGAACCGCTTTTGGCGCCGTTGACATACACGTCGAATTGGGTATCCGGCGGCGTGTGGCGAAAAGATTTAAACGAGGCGGTAAATTTGCCGGTTTTCTTGTCCAGATTGATGGTGGTGCCCTTATCCCAGTATTTGCCGCTTGTGCCGTGATCGGTGATCACCGTACGGGAAAAGATCGTCACCTTTCCCACGTTATTGCCCTCTTTGACGATGGTGTTGATACCGAAGGAGGACTCGTTGGCATATCTGAGAAAATTCCACTGTTCCTCGGTCTTGATGGGACCCAGCATGGCTTTTGCTGCCGCGGAGACATCGGCGAATTTCTTATTCAGATAGTACATGGTGGTGGAATAAATCCCCCTGCCCTTGCCCAGGAGAACCGACGGTCCGCCGAATTTCTTTTTCCCCTCCTTGCCGTAAGCATCAGGATTGGTGGTCATCAGGTAATAAAGCGGGGGAATCGCTGTATCAGCATTAAACTTAGCCTTCTTCATATCCTTTTTAAATCTTTTCTGTTCATGAACCCCGTCGGTGTCTTTTACCGCAAACATTTTCTGTTGCGCCACGGCGATATACAGATCCTGGCCGGGCTCGATGGTCCCCTCGATGGTGACCGTATCCCCGGCCTGGTACTCGGAAGCGGATATTTTAGCCGCCGCGAGTGTACCGCCGGGAAGCGCCAAAACGGCCGCCAGGGCAAATAGCAGTACAGCAGTTAAGGGTAATTTTTTTCTCATCTCTTTCTCCTTTAAATTGTGGTTTAAAGCCTCTTCCCTCTTTTAGCAAACGTTTCGTTATTTCTAACCCGCCGGGGCGGGAGGATTATGGGAATATCAGCTGCTTTGCGCAATGCCGTTCATTTGAAATATTTGACGGCCAGCCAGGCGCCAATCCAGCTGCAGACAGCTCCGATGATAAAAAATATCAACAGGTCCACCCGGCCGAACAGGTTGGCCCCAAAAGTATAAATGGACAATACGATCAGAATCAAAGCGGTGATGAATACGGTTAAAAGGCCGGCGCCGATCGAGACCATATACCTGTTTTTTAAGGAGGTGCGGGTTTTTTCCACCACTGAATACCCGGTCATGGCGGTGTTAAACCCGATAAGCCACGGAACAAAATTGACCGCCTTGGATAGCGGCATGATGGTTGCCAGAAACATCAAAATGATCAGGGTGCCGCCCGCACCGATTAGAACCGCAGAAATTATTTGCCGCAGCCAAATAAATTTTTGGTTTTCAAACAGGTCCCAATTCAGCATTAAATCGATGGCACTTTTCATTGTGGTCAGCATCCCATTAGGCCTTTAATTGTTAATTAAGTGCATATTATGGCAAAACATTTTCGCCACCAAGACACCAAGACGCAAAGATGAATATTAACCAAAGGCTTCGCTTTGTGTCTTGGTGCCTTCGTGGCAATTTTTTCTCCGCCTCAGGCGGATCCAGCTTAGGCAGAAGCAAGCAATGTGCCACGAATTATTCCGATGTCCGCTATGACTTTCCGGTGGGAGGGTGGATATGAATTTTTAGTGTGAAATTAATAGGATATGGCCATATTTAAGTCGGCAACACAATCCAATCAGGGTGGCCGGGGCGACCGGTGAAAGCCGGTAAGTATGCATAAAAAAAATTGCACCTTTGGATTTTTAATCAGATTGCCTTTAATATCAGTAAAATAGGCGTGTGCAATATAAAAAATTCTATGCAATAAAATTATTGCGCTATTGGGCTGAAATCTCATTCTGTTTTATGACCTGCGTGGGGAAATTCTAATCTAAAAATAGCTATATAGCTGAAACTATAGGGAATTTTTGTTTGGTCGATCGAAGTGTATTACCGGTCATTCCAGGCAACTTAGTGGTATGATTATTGCTTTTAAGGTGGAATCGTATAGCCAGGATAACAGACCCTTTATACTTATTGTATTTGCTGGTTAGCGGCTGTTTAAAAATTCGGAACTATGACCAATAAAAAGGTAATATTAAGGGTGCCAAAAGTTTTTGAAAGTCTCGGCCCTGGAGTACTGGAGTGATGGAGTATTGGAGTGTTGAAAAAAAGACATCAATCCTTTAGCCATTACTCCAACACTCCAGTACTCCAATACTCCGAAATTAATTGAAATTGAAAGCTTCCACGATGGATTACCTCACTTTTGGGATATAGATCCGTAAAAATTGCCTATTTACTATTTTATAGATGACGATTTTAAAATATTCAGATGCATTAAACTTTATATTTAGCTGGAGGAAATTATGGAAAAAGAAGTGTACAGTTTATGTTTTATGTGTTCAGTCCGCTGTCCAATTAAGGTTATTGTGAAAGACGGCCAGGTCAAATGGATCGAAGGCAATCCTCATGTAGCCGGAATGGAGGGCAGCCTGTGCCCGCGGGGTGCTGCCGGCATCTCGCTGCTTTATGACGACCAGCGGGTAAAATCGCCTATGATCCGGGTCGGTGAACGCGGATCGGGCCACTGGCGCAAAGCCAGCTGGGATGAGGCCCTGGATATGGTGGGAGACAAACTGAAAGATATCATCGAAAAGCACGGGGGGCACAGCGTGGTCATCGGTGAACGCACCCAGCTGGCCACTCACGTGAGCAAAACCTTTCTGAAAGCGATTAAATCCCCGAACCACTTCACCCATGATGCCCTTTGCAAAGGATCGGTCAATACGGCCTGCCGATCCCTTTTCGGCTATACCGATGCGCAGATGAGTATGCAGTATAATCAGACCAAGCATATCGTCATGTACGGCCGCAATTTATTTGAGGCCATTTCGGTAAAAGAAGTCAATAATATGATGCAGGCTTTGGAGAATGGGGCCAAGCTGACCTACATCGATCCCCGGGTCACCGTCACCGCCACCAAGGCCCACCGGTACTGGATGATCCGTCCGGGGACCGACCTGGCGCTGAACTATGCCCTGATTCATGTTATCCTCAAAGAACGGCTGTACGATGCCGCCTATGTGGATCGCTGGGTCCTGGGATTGTCTGAACTGCAGGACTTTATTAATTCTTATACCCCGGAATGGGCGGAAGCGGAGACCGGAATTGCCGCAGGATCCATCGTGGATCTGGCCCGGGAAATCAGCGCGGACAAACCGTCGGTCATTTTTCATTTCGGCTATCGCGGCGCCAATCACCCCAATGAGATCTATACCCGCCGTTCGATCATGATTTTAAATGCCCTGATGGGAAGCGTCGAAGCCAAGGGCGGGTTCTTTTTCAAAAAAGGTCCGGGTGAGGAAGGCGGTAAACCGGCCCGAAAACTGGTCGAACAGAAGTTTCCCAAGATGGATGCCGTCCGTTTTGACAAGGTGGGCACCCCGGACTTTCCCCTGCCGGACCCCGCCCACGGTGTGGGCCAGATGCTGCCCCATGCAATTTTAAATGAAGACCCTTACCCCATTAAGGCGTTGATTGCCTATCGGTTTGATCCCCTGATGTCCATCCCGGATACGAATTTAACCAAAAAGGCCCTCGAGAAACTGGATCTGATCGTGGCCATCGATATCAACTACAGTGACATCGCCTGGTATGCGGATGTAATTTTACCGGAATCCACCTATCTGGAACGCACCGACTGCATCCAGCAGGCCAATGGCTTAAAGCCCCAGATGTTTTTACGAAAGCAGGTTGTCGAGCCCCGCTACGATACCCGCGACGGTGCCATGATTCTCAAGCAGATCGGCGAGCGGCTGGGTGTCGGAGAATATTTTCCCTATGAAAACATGGATGAGCTGGTGGCCTGGCAACTGGAGGGTACCGGTTTTACCATGGAAGACTTTGAAAAAAAGGGCTTTGTGGCCTACGGTAAAAGTCAGATTTTCTGGGACCGCCAGGACGGGCTCAAGTTTAAGACCCCATCGGGTAAAATTGAATTTAAATCCTCTTTGCTGGAGGATGCCGGCTTTGAATCCTTTCCGGCCTACGAATCCATGCCGTCGCCACCCGACGGTCAGTTCAGGCTCGTGGTCGGGCGAAATGCGCTGCATACCCACGTGTCCACCCAGAATAACCCCTATCTGAACGAACTGTGCTCCGAAAATTCCCTCTGGATCAATGATCAAAAAGCCAAGGAACTCGGTATTGAAGACGGGGATGTGGTGGAAGTGGCTTCCAAGGTCGGCAGCGGCGAGATCAAGGCCATGGTGACGGAGCTGATTCATCCGGAGGCGGTTTTCATGTTTCATGGATTCGGCCATGAGTCGGAGAAAGCCGGCCGGTCCTATAAGAAAGGTGTCGCCGATGGCGTGCTCATGGAGAATATTTCGGATATGATCGGGGGCAGTCCGGCGTTACATGAAACGTTTGTATCCGTAAAACCGGCATAGGTGGTTGAATATTGAATATTTAAGGAATTCTTTCAATTGGATTGACGGTTAACTATTGACGATTGTTTATTTGCGGCATGCTATCCATTTTAAATGGCAAATACAAAATCATACAAAAAGACGGAGCGAAGCGACATCCACAAATCTTCAATCTTCAATCTTCAATCTTCAATTCAGGTTCAGGAGGTTAAAAATGAGTAAATACTTCATGCTGCAGGACCAGCAAAAGTGCATCGGTTGTCATTCATGCGAAATCCAATGCAAAACCAATAAAACCTTGCCGGCCGCGACAAGGCCCTGCCAGATCATTCAGGTGGGCCCTAAATTTTTCAACGGTCGGCCCCGGGCATCGTTCATCTTTATGCCCTGTTTTCACTGTGAGAACCCCTGGTGTGTTTCCGCCTGCCCCACCGGCGCCATGCAGCGCAGGGAAAAGGACGGCATCGTCTTTGTGGACCACAATCTGTGTGTGGGGTGCAAAACCTGTATTTCCGCCTGCCCCTGGGGGGCGCCCCAGTGGAATCCGGAAATCGGCAAAGTGGTCAAATGTGATTACTGCATGGACCGTATTGATGCAGGGCTTAAGCCGGCCTGTGTCACGATCTGTACCACTCACTGTCTGCAATTCGGCAAAACAGAAGAGCTGCCGCTGATCAAGCGCGAGCGGTATGCCAAGGCCATGGCGTCCACCAAAGGGGCGGCGCACCTGGAATAACAAAACAGGTTCCGGGTTCAAAGGTTCAAGGTTCAAAGGTTCAGGGGTTCAAGCCCGCCCCGGCAGCCGAAGCGGACAGTTTGATTGAAAAAGCAACTTTGGTCCGCGGAGTCTCATTCAAGGGAAAAAAGCGAATATCGAATAATGAATATCGAATGTCGAAGGAATGAATTCTATTAATACTCAATTACATCCTTTTGTTTCGGAAATTTGGATCTGTTCAAGGTCTCCGGAGGGAAATACCGTTATGGTTAGTATAAAAATCAATGGTCAGGATTATGAGGTTGAAGAAGGCCAACGGCTGCTTCTGGTATTACAGAAAAAGGGTGTTAAAGTACCGAGTCTATGTTTTCATCATGCCCTCACACCGGCGGCGTCATGCAAACTCTGCGTGGTGGAAGTTAAGCAGGACGGAAAGCCGCCGCGGACCCGGCTTGCGTGTGCGGTAAAGTCCCGTCCAGGCATGGAAATAACCACCGAAAGTGCCATGGTCCATCAGTTAAGGAACGAAGCCATCGGCAACCTGTTAAAAATGGCACCCCACTCTGAAGCGATTCACAAAATCGGAATGGAATTCGGGCTGACCACCGGATTAAAACCCGACGGCTGTATTCGCTGCCGCCTTTGTGTGCGGGTCTGTGCCGATATCATCGGGGCCAAGGCCCTGACGATGGTTAAAAGAGAGGGTATGCAGTATGTGGTTCCTTCCGAAGGTGGCACCTGTATCGGATGCGGCACCTGCACCAACATCTGTCCCACCGGCGCCATCTTCTCCCGGGACAGCGAAAACGTCAGAACGATTATGATCAGAGATGAGATCATCGGAAAACACCCCCTTGAGAGATGCGAAATCTGCGGGCGCTTTTATGCCACCACCCGGTTTTTGGAACATGTAAAAGACCACGAAAGTGATCACCCGGATGAAAAAGAACACCACCACCATTGCCCCACCTGTGCCAAGCTGTATTCCAGGCGGAATCTTCGGATCACCGCCCCGCACCTATCCAAGGTATAGGGCGGCAAACCGGATAAATGAAAAAAATTGAGGTTGATTAAGTTGATTGGTTGAATAGTTGATTAGAAAAGAAATGGGGTTGAATAGTTGATTGGAAAAAATTGGGGTTGAATAAGTTGATTGGAAAAAAGATGGGGTTGAGTAAGTTGATTAAGGTTAAAGGATCAACTCAATCATCCCAATCATCTCAATCAACTCAATTAACTTAATCAACTCAATCAACCAAATTGGCCTCCACAAGCACGGGCGTGTTTCTCTGGAGGCATTTAGAGGATGAACGACATGGCTGAAACAACCTGTCCGGTCAGCAATACCATGACCCGGTTAGAGGAAACCCTGAATTCCAATCGCCTGACAAACCCGAAAAGCAGGCGGATTGCCGAAGAACTCCACGAGCTTTTTTATGATATCGCCTGGGGCCGGGCCGGGGACGATCATCTGCCTGCGGTTGAATCCCTGGCGCAGGAGTTAATTGCTGAAGGTGCGGACGATGCCGGCATTGAAACCGGAACCATCGTTCAATCTGCGGTGGAAAAATACCGCGAAGTGTTTATCAGCCACATTGACACCCATAACTGTACCACCGGAGATTGTGTTTTACTGGCACCCGCACCGTGTCAGATGGCTTGTCCGGCCGGCATCGACGTACCCACCTATGTCACCCTTATCGGTCACGGGCGCGATGCCGAGGCCATCGATGTCATCCGACAGGACAACCCGTTTCCCTGGGTCTGCGGGCTTGTCTGCACCCGGCCCTGTGAATTTATGTGTGTCAGAGGGCGAATCGATACCCCCATATCCATAAAATTCCTGAAAGCATTTGCCGCCGAACGGGCGTTTTCTGAAAGAGGGTATAAAAATCCGGAAAAGCAACCGGATAAGAACCAGAAGGTCTGTATCATCGGTGCCGGTCCGGCCGGCTTGACGGCGGCCTACTATTTGGCCCTCAAAGGATACGGGGTCAAGGTAATCGAGGCTTTACCGATGGCTGGCGGCATGATGATGGTGGGCATTCCGCGCTATCGTCTTCCCCGGGAGGTCATCGACCGGGAGGTGGCGATGATCGAGGACCTGGGCGTCGAATTAGTATTCAATACCCGCTTGGGCGAAGATGTTTCCCTGGCATCACTAAAGAAAGAAGGATTTGAGGCCTTTTTTCTGGCCGTGGGTGCGCACAATTCTTTTAAACTGGGCATACCCGGAGAAAAAGATTTCCCCCAGGTGATCGATGCCATCCAAATATTAAAAGCGGTGGCCCTTGGTGAACGGCACATACCGGGCAAAAAAGTCGTTGTGATCGGAGGGGGGAATGTGGCCATTGACGTGGCCCGAACCTGCATGCGACTGGGCTGTGAAGAGGTGACCATCGCCTACCGCCGGACACGCACGGAAATGCCGGCTGACGAAGAAGAAGTGGAACAGGCGGAGGAAGAAGGCGTTAAAATATCGTTTTTAACCGTCCCGATTGAAGTCGTGGGAGACAACGGACGGGTGACGGCCATGAAATGCCTGCGGGCGGAGATGGTTGCACGGGAAGGCAGCGACCGTAAATCCCCGGTGCCCGTTTTGGGCAGCGATTT
>JAIVWA010000150.1:0-9068 GCA_049190255.1 Gammaproteobacteria bacterium
GTGCGGGTTACGAGTTACGGGTTGCGGGTTTCGTGTTACGGGTTGCGGGTTATACGAGTTACGGGTTGCGGGTTTCGTGTTACGGGTTGCGAGTTACGAGTTACGGGTTACGGGTTACGGGTTGCAAGATTCGAGTTACTGAGAACTTCATATCTAAGTGCTCTCAATCTCCTATCCTGACACCTGACACCCAAAGGAATCAAAACAAACTCTAAAAAGGAATATCAGGTTGAAATGGAATTTCATGGTACGACAATTATAGCCGTCAGGCACCGGGGAAAAGCAGCCGTTGCCGGTGATGGTCAGGTTACGCTGGATAAAAATGTGATCAAACACCATGCCAAAAAAGTAAGACGGATTTACAACGACAAAATTATCGTTGGTTTCGCCGGTGCCACTGCCGATGCACTGAATTTGTCGGAACGGCTGGAGGAAAAACTGGAACGATATAACGGTAATCTGACCCGCTCGGCGGTGGAGTTGGCACGCGACTGGCGCACGGATAAATATTTAAGGCGGCTTGAGGCCATAATGGTCGCTGTTGACGATGAACGTATTTATCTGATTTCAGGCAACGGTGATGTCATTGAACCCGATGAGGGCATTGTGGCCATCGGTTCCGGCGGCGTCGCAGCCCAGGCAGCCGCCACGGCCTTGATTGAAAATACCGAGCTTGATGTACGCAGCATCGTGCAAAAGGCCATGAAAATTGCTGCATCCTTATGTATTTACACTAACGAAGCAATTACCATAGAAGAACTTTGATTAACTACCATTAAATATGGGAGCGTATAAGGATCGTGCCATGAGCAACCTCAAACCATCGGAAATAGTAAAAGAGCTTGATAAATATATCATCGGTCAGGATAAGGCCAAACGTTCTGTTGCCGTGGCGTTAAGAAACAGGTGGCGGCGGCAGCAGGTCCCGGAAGATCTTCGTGATGAAATCGCACCGAAGAATATTATCCTGATCGGGCCGACCGGCGTCGGTAAAACAGAAATCGCACGCCGACTTTCCAAACTTACCGATTCTCCCTTTAGCAAAGTTGAAGCATCCAAATTCACCGAGGTCGGATATGTCGGTCGTGACGTTGAGTCCATGGTGAGAGACCTGGTGGAACTCACCATAAACTCATTCAAAGTCCGGGCCCAGGAGGACGTACAGGATAAGGCCGGGCAAATTGCCGAAGAACGAATGCTTGATCTTTTGCTGCCCAAATCAGACCCCCAGCCAGCGGTTAAGAGCGAAGGGTCCAAAGAGGTTCAGTTTGAGCTCGTGACCCCCAGCAGCGATGAATCCTCCTCAACCAGGGAAAAACTGCGCAGCATGCTGCGAAAGGGTAAACTCGACAACCGCTATGTGGATCTTGACGTTGCCGATCGCAGCATGCCCACGGTGGAAATTTTCTCCAATGTCGGGATGGAAGAAATGGGGATAAATTTTAAGGATATGCTGGGCGGTATGTTCCCGAAAAGTACCAAACGCCGGCGGGTGAAGGTGCCTGAAGCCCTTGAAATGATGGCCCTGGAAGAGGCCCAGGGACTGGTGGATATGGACAAAGTTGTTAAAGAAGCCATTGCCAGAGTTGAGCAATCGGGAATTATCTTTCTGGACGAGATAGATAAGATAGCCGGGAAAAACGGTACCCAGGGCCCTGATGTTTCGCGCGAGGGCGTGCAAAGAGATCTTCTGCCCATTGTAGAGGGCACCAACGTTAACACCAAATACGGGCCGGTTAAAACGGATCATATATTATTTATCGGATCAGGCGCTTTTCATACGGTCAAACCGTCGGATTTGATACCGGAGCTGCAGGGTCGGTTTCCGATCCGAGTCGAGCTGAATTCGCTGGGTCAAAGTGAGTTTGTCAGAATTCTTACCGAGCCCAGAAATGCCCTGTTGCTGCAATACATGGCCCTGCTGAGGACCGAAGGTATCGATGTCGTCTTTGAAGATGACGCTGTCTCCGAAATAGCCAGAATGGCGCAAGAAGTAAACGATCGCACAGAGAATATCGGGGCACGCAGGCTGCACACCCTCATGGAGTGCCTGCTCGAAGACATCCTGTTTGATGCTCCGGATATGAAGGAAGAGCGGATAACTATTGATAAAGTCTATGTAGAAGACAAATTAAAAGAAATTAAGGATGATGAGGATTTGAGTCGATATATATTGTAGATTTGGCGCTATTTAGAAAAAAATGCTAATCCAAGCAATAATTTTTATTTTCGATTAATATAGGAGTGTTGGAGTAATGGAGTACTGGAGTGATGGTTGAGAAAATGTATATCTTTTTCCAACACTCCAATACTCCATCACTCCAGTACTCCATTTCTTTAATTTTATCGGGGGTCGGGAATGACATCTGAGATTATGGCGCAGGCCGACCGGGTGATTGCCAAAACCTATAAACGCTTTCCGGTTGTACTTTCAAAGGGCAGTGGCTGCACACTGTTTGATACGGACGGTCGCAGATACACGGATTTTGTGGCGGGTATTGCGGTGTGCAACCTGGGCCATTCCCATGCCGGGATTGCGCAAGCGCTGTCTTCTCAGGCCCAAACGCTTTGGCATGTATCCAACCTCTACTACACCATTCCGCAAGTCGAATTGGCCGACTGGTTGGTTCAGCACAGTTTTGCCGACCGCGCTTTTTTCTGCAACAGTGGTGCTGAAGCCAATGAGGCAGCCATAAAACTGGCCCGTAAATTTTTTAACGAACGCGGTGAAAGCCAGCGTTTCAGAATTATCACCATGGAACAATCGTTTCACGGGCGAACCATGGCAACGCTTTCTGCTACCGGCCAGGACAAAATTAAGAAAGGGTTTGAACCCGTTCTCGAAGGGTTCGATTATGTACCCTTCAATGACCCTGAGGCCCTGCGCACAAAAATCGATTCAGGCACCTGTGCGGTTATGATTGAACCTATCCAGGGGGAGGGCGGCATACGCTGTCCGGATTCCGGATATTTAAAAGCCGTGCGGCAGATTTGTGACCAAACCGGTGTGCTGTTGATATTTGATGAAATCCAAACCGGTATGGGACGGACGGGCAGACTTTTTGCCTATGAGCATTTTGGAGTTGAACCCGATATTATGACCCTGGCCAAAGCGCTGGGCAACGGGTTGCCCATCGGGGCCATGATGGCCAGAGAGCAGGTGGCCGAAGCCTTTGGACCGGGAACGCATGCATCGACATTCGGCGGCACACCGCTGGTAACGGCCGCTGCTCTCGAGGTTTGCAAAACCCTTGTACAGGGCAACGTAATCAGTCAGGGACATGGGGCCGGCGAGTATTTTAAGGAAAAGCTTCTATGGTTAAAAGAGCGACATGCCGTCATTGTTGAGGTCCGGGGCATGGGGCTGCTGCTCGGCATAAGGCTGAACATCGATGGCGGATCACTGGTGAACCAGTGCCTGCAGCGTGGTTTCTTAATTAATTGCATTCAGGAAAATATTTTGCGCTTCGTTCCCCCTCTGATTATAAAAAAAGAGGAAATTGATGCACTGATAGAATGTCTGGATGAACTTTTCCAAGATCTTTAGAGCTCTGAGAAATCGTAAAATTAGACATGGTAGTCCGAAAATATCAAATAACAAATCCCAAATCCCAAATAATAACCAATGACCAAAAAGACAAATTAAGAATAATGGTAAATTGATGTCGGATAAACTTTGGCAAGGCAGGTTTTCAGAAAAAACGGCGCGTGTCGTTGAGACATTTACGTCTTCAATTCAGGTGGACAGGCGGCTGTATGCCTATGATATTCAGGGCAGTATGGCGCATTGCAAAATGCTGGCAAAAGCCTCGATTATCACCGATGATGACGCCGATGTGATCATTCGGGGACTTGAAGAAATCAGACAGGAAATCGATGAAAATCGCTTTCAATTTGACGACAGCCTGGAAGACATCCATATGCATATTGAGTCCAGGTTGATTGAAATTGCGGGTCCGGCTGCACAAAAACTTCATACGGCCAGAAGTCGCAATGATCAGGTGGCGGTGGATCTCAGGATGTATTTGCGGCATGAGACATCACGTATCATCGAGCGACTTTATCTGCTGCAGAAGGTAGTTGCCGCTCTGGCCAAGAAACATCAGGATACGATTATGCCCGGTTACACCCACATGCAAAGGGCGCAGCCGATTCTTTTGGCTCACCATCTCATGGCCTACTATGAAATGTTCTCAAGGGACATGGAACGCTTAGAGGAGTGTCTCAAGCGAATAAACGTGATGCCGCTGGGCTCCGCTGCGCTTGCCGGCACCACCTATCCCATCGACAGGGAGTATACAGCCCGACTGCTCCGTTTTGAGGCCCTATCCGCCAACAGTATCGACGCTGTATCCGACCGGGATTTTATCATTGAATTTTTATCCGCGGCAGCGCTGTGCCTGGTTCATTTCAGTCGTTTGTCGGAAGAACTTATTTTGTGGTCGACTGCGGAGTTCAGTTTTATAGAATTGCCGGATTCTTTTGCAACCGGCAGCAGTATCATGCCCCAGAAGAAGAATCCTGACGTTGCGGAGCTGGTGCGGGGCAAATCCGCAGCTGCCATAGGCAGCCTGGTGACCCTTTTGACCCTGATGAAGTCACTGCCGTTAGCTTATAACCGTGATATGCAGGAAGACAAAGTTCCTTTATTTGATACGGTGGATGCCCTGACAACCTGTATTGAGATTATGACGGCAATGCTGCCGGTGGTTCAATTTAAAGAGGCCAATATGCACCAGGCTGCAAGCGGCGGTTTTTTAAATGCAACCGATCTGGCCGATTACCTGGCATCCCGGGGAATGGCGTTTCGGGAAGCCCATCGCCTGGTCGGGGAGGCGGTTGGATTTGCTCTGGCCCGGAAAAAAGAGCTCCATGAACTCAGCCTGGAACAGCTGCAATCATTTAGCCCGTTGATCAAAGACGATATATTCTCTTTTTTGACAACCCGGCAGATGATAGCGCGTCGAACATCATATGGCGGCACTGCCGGCAAAATGGTCGCCCAAGCGATAGCCGCAGCTGAAAAACGGCTGGATCAAAAAAAAGAGGACCTGCCGGACTTTCATAAATAGGAACTCAAAAAAAAAGTCGGTTATTTATTCTTGGAAAACCCCGCCCTCTGGTCGGGGCCAGAGTCATTTGGCTATGGCTGGACATATTACCTAAAGGAGTGTTGGAGTACTCCAGTAAACGATAGATTTAAGTTCAAAGCTTACAAGCCCCCTCTGGAGGCAAATCAAGGCCATGTCCTCTGGGCGTGGACCTTTTCTCACGCGTATTTGAAATAGAATGTTCGGGAGCCAACAGCTAAATGAAGACACGAAAAGTGAAAGTAGGCCTTCCGGCCAAGATGGCTCTGGCCGTGCTGATCTTGGTGACACCGGCTGTTATGATGTGGGGCTGCGGCAAGAAAGGTCCACCGCAGCCGCCCACTGGTTTCAAGCCCCCGAGGGTTGGGGATTTGAGATACGGTGTCAGTAACCATACCGTCAAATTGAGCTGGGCCATTCCCGAACCGGATGAAAAAGCCCAATTGCCCATCACCGGTTTTTTGATTTATCGGTCACAGCAATCAGCGGCTCAAAGAGAATGCCCTAATTGCCCGATCATTTTCAAATTAATCGGAGACGTGCCGGTTCGCAGCCCTGGTTCCGGTCAAACGGCGCCGCCGATAACGTTTACTCAGACCATTGAACCCGGTTATCGGTATATTTACAAAGTCAACGGATACAGCGAAGGCGGAATCCGATCCAGGAATTCAAACTTTGTTGAATTTACATTCTGAAATTATGACTATAATTTACCTAATCAACCATTCAACCAATAAACTATTCAACGAGGTTTGCAGCAGCAGGTAAAAAATATGCATCATTTCAAATATCGTGACGGTACATTGTACTGTGAAGATGTGCCGGTACCAGAAATTGCCGCCCAAATCGGCACCCCGTTTTATTTATACAGTTATGCAACTTTAAAACGTCATTTCCAGGTTTTCAACGAGGCCTTTGAGGGTGTTCCAAAACTGATCTGCTATTCGGCCAAAGCCAACACCAACCTGGCGGTATTAAAATTATTTGCCGATCTTGGATGTGGCCTGGATATCGTATCCGGCGGTGAACTTTACCGGGGACTCAAGGCCGGGTTTTCTCCGGACCGCATTGTTTATTCAGGTGTCGGCAAAACCGTTGAGGAAATCGATTATGCTTTGGAAACCGGTATCCTGATGTTCAATGTCGAATCCCTGGCCGAGTTGGAGCAGATTAACCATAGAGCCGGCAAATTAAACCAGCGGGCGGCGATATCCATTCGGGTAAACCCGGATGTCGATCCGAAAACCCATCCCTATACCGCCACCGGTTTGAAAAAAAATAAATTTGGCATCGGCTCCGATTCGGCTATTGAAAGTTACCGGATTGCCGGCGATCTCGAACATTTAGAGATCGTCGGGGTTGACTGCCACATAGGCTCCCAAATAACCGAGGCTGAGCCTTTTCAGGCCGCACTGAAAAATCTTAAAACCCTGATCAATGAATTGAAGTCCATGGGGATTAATATCAGGTATCTGGATATGGGCGGTGGCCTGGGTATTACCTATGGGAATGAGACCCCGCCAACGATTCAGGAATACGCTGGTTCTATTGTTGCGCAGCTCAAAGACATGGAGCTGCAACTGATCCTGGAGCCGGGACGGGTCCTGGTCGGCAATGCCGGGATCCTCGTCACTGAAGTGCTCTACCGTAAGTCGGGCGAAGTCAAAAATTTTGTAATTGTCGATGCCGGTATGAACGACTTGATGCGGCCGACGTTATACAATGCCTTTCATGCGATAGAACCGGTGGTAAATTCCCAGAGCGATGTGATTGTGGCCGACGTTGTCGGACCGATTTGTGAAAGCGGCGACTTTCTGGCCCTTGATCGAAGCATTTCAAATGTGCAAAGTGGTGATCTGCTGGCAGTAATGAGTGCCGGTGCCTATGGTTTTGTTATGTCATCAAACTATTGTTCGCGACCGCGGGTGGCCGAAGTCATGGTAAAAGGTGACCGGTTCAATGTTGTCAAAGCCCGTGAAGGCTACGAAGATCTGGTTCGGGGCGAGGCGGTGCCAGAGTTTTTATAGAAGGCATTTCCCGGTTTAACCGTCCAACACCTCTAAAGGTATTTTTTAATATCTAACACTGGACAGCGATTATGAATACAATCTCTTTTTCCAAGATGAGCGGTAGCGGTAACGATTTTATTGTTATCGACAATCGCAACCGGGTTGTTGATGATGACGGACTGACAGAATTTATCCGTAACGTGTGTCGTCGAAAAATGTCGGTGGGCGCCGATGGGCTCATTTTGATTGAATCTTCCGACAAGGCCGATTTTCGGTGGCGGTTTTTTAATTCGGACGGCAGCCTGGCCGAAATGTGCGGAAACGGTGCGCGGTGTGCCGCCCGGTTTGCATATGTCAACGGGATCACCGGTGAAAACCTGTGCTTTGAAACCGAAGCCGGAATTATCAACGGGCAGGTTAAAGGCAACGGTGCCAAGGTCCAAATACCGGATCCCGCTGATCTCCGTCTCGATTATCCCATTGATCTGAAAAATGGCTCTTTGACCGTGAGCAGTATTAATACCGGTGTTCCTCATGTCGTTATTATGAAGGATGCCATTGACAATGTGGATGTTTTCGGGCTGGGAAGGGAGATACGCTATCATGAAGCCTTTGTTCCGGCCGGAACGAACGTCAACTTTATCTGTCAGAATAAACCCGGCGAACTGGCCATTCGAACCTATGAACGCGGCGTTGAGGATGAAACCCTGGCCTGTGGAACAGGCGCCATTGCCGGCGCCCTTGTCGCTTCCTGCAAGACCCATTGGCGATCACCCATCAGCCTGGTCACGCGGAGCGGTGAATCATTGACCATTCATTTTCGTGAAAACAACCAGGTTTTCACCGATGTTTATCTCGAAGGTGATGCGCGGCTCATTTATACGGCTGAGCTTAATCAGGATGCATGGAGGTCATGATCCGACTGCACGCAGCCAGGATAAATTATAGGGTTCAATATGGCGGAGTTTCACACAGCCTATATCTGTGCCGGATCCAACCTGGGCAACAAGCTTGAAAACTGCCGCCGGGGCATTGCTGAGCTGACCCATGGCGAGACCTCCCGGTTGATTGATCAGTCGCCGGTTTACAAAACCGAGCCGGTTGATTATAAGGATCAGGACTGGTTTGTAAATTATGTGGTAAAAATTGCCACCCTGCTGGATCCGCTTCCTTTGCTGCGCAAACTAAAGTCCATTGAACAGAGTGCCGGCAGGACACGGGATCCCGTCCGATTCGGGCCGCGAGTGCTGGATCTGGACATCATTTTGTATGACGATATGGTGATGGATCTTCCGCAACTGGTGATCCCGCATCCCAGGATGCATAAAAGACGCTTTGTGTTAACGCCTGTTTGTGATATAGATCCTTATATGAATCACCCGGTCTTTCACTGTACAATGAGGTCATTATTGGAAAAAATTGACGAAGAGGGACAAAGGATAGCTGAATATAAATGATTAGAATTATCATCCTGGCTGTGGTGGGATACGTGGCCTACCGGGCAATTAAATCCTGGATGTTTCCGGCTGCATCCTCTTCTGAATCGGTTGCGGGCAGAAATACCGGGGAGATTGACGATGTCATGATTAAAGATCCCTATTGTGAAGCATATTTTCCGAAAAGAAATGCTGTGCATTTGAATTTTGAGGGGAAAGACATGCATTTTTGCAGCATCCAGTGCAAAGACAACTTCCTGGCTGCCAATTCTGAGAAAAAAGACCCGTGAAAATAACTTTAAGTCATCCCAATACATTGACATTGTTTCGGATTGCTGTTATTCCGATCATTGTGATCCTGATGTTGTACCCCAATCGGATTTCTACCTGGATTGCGGCCCTTTTGTTCAGCGCCGCTGCCATCACCGATTATTTTGACGGTTATTTTGCCAGAAGATTTGGCCTGGTATCGAATCTGGGAAAAGTAATGGATCCGGTGGCAGACAAGCTTCTGGCATCATCCGCCTTTATTA
>JAIVWA010000151.1:0-9028 GCA_049190255.1 Gammaproteobacteria bacterium
ACCTGTTGAACATCGCCTCAGATTGGTATAAACTCGCTACTTTTACCCCGATGCTAAATTTCATTGCCAGGGAGGTTGTTATACAGCTATTCGCATTGACAATATCAGGATTGTCTCTTATACTGGTATCTAACGAAATCGGGTATAAAGTCAAGAGGGTAGGTTGTCCGGGGGAAAGTTTTCCGAATAGGCGAGAGTGGCGGAATTGGTAGACGCACTGGACTTAGGATCCAGCTCTGGCGACAGAGTGGGAGTTCAAGTCTCCCCTCTCGCACCAGTTTGAAATTTCAGAGCTAAGCGCCTGGGGGGGGAAACGATTTCAAGGACTTAGCTTATTAGAAAGGATGAAAATGCAAGTTTCTGTTGAAGATATAAACAGCGTTAAAAAAACGCTTCACATTGAAATACCGGAGGAAGAGGTCATTCGTGAATTGGACAGAGCCTACAACGCACTTAAGAAAAATGCCAAGGTAAAAGGCTTTCGTCCCGGCAAGGTGCCCCGCTCGGCTCTGGTGCGGTTATTTAAAAAGGACATCCATGCCGATGTGACATCCAGATTGATTCAAAGCTCATTTATCGATGCCATCAAAGAGACCGATCTAAAAATTGTGGGAAATCCCCAGGTAGATCCACCGGAGCTGGCAGCAACGGGTTCTTATAAATATGCTGCCACCGTAGAGATCACCCCTGAGATTAAAGATATTGATTACAGCGGACTGACCCTTAAACGATCGAATTACAGGGTTTCCGATGAGGAGATCGACGCTCAGCTAAAAATGCTCCAGAAAAATTTTGCCCGGCAGCAGAAGATTGAGAAGAATCGGGCGACCGAGCCGGGCGATTTTGTGTTAATCGATTTTGAAGGGTTTAAAGAGGGTCGATCTTTTGCCGAAACCGCCAAAACCGAGAATTTTAGTCTGAAAATCGGCGAAGGTCCCGTTCTTAAAGAGTTTGATGATCAGCTGGTCGGTATGAATCCCGGCGACAGCAAAGAGTTCAAGGTAACCTTTCCCGAAGACTATCATAATAAAAAGCTGGCCGGCCTGGAGATTTCGTTTCAGGTGACCCTCAATGAAATCAGGGAGGAGGTTCTGCCCGCCATTGACGATGCCCTTGCCAAAAAAGCCGGCCAGTATGAAAATCTGGATGGTTTAAAAAAGGTGATCACGGATAACCTGGAACAGGGGTATGCCAAACGTATCGAGCAGGAATTGCACGAACAAATTTACAGTGAGTTGATTTCCAGATCTGATTTTGAAGTGCCGGATGCCATGGTCGAAATGGAGCTGGAAGGCATTGTTGAAGAAGCCGTCCGGTCCTTTGCTTATCGCAATATCACCATGGAAGAGTTGGGCCTCACCCGGGAGTCCATCGCTGAAAATTATCGTGACACCGCCTTCAAACAGGTTAAACGTCATCTATTGCTCGGCAAGATAATTGATCAGGAGAGCCTTGCGGTTTCCGATGATGAGCTGGAGGACGCTTTAAACGAGATGGCGGAAAACTTCAAGCAGCCGGTCGAGGAGATCAAGAAACATTACGACCAAAACAAGGATAAGCTGGAGTTTTTTAAACATACCCTACTTGAAAAAAAGGCGATCAAGCTTATCATTGAAAGTAGTAAGATTGAGGACGTAGAGCCTGAAAAAGCGGAAGCTGCCGACAACCAAAGCGAGCCAGCTGCTTTAGAGGATTGACAATTGATCCGCCGAAGGCGGAAAAATTAAAGGAGAGATTCTGTGCCACTAATACCCATGGTCATCGAGCAAAGCAGTCGGGGCGAGCGCGCCTATGACATTTATTCCAGACTGCTTAAAGACCGGATTATTTTTCTCGGAACTGCGCTGAATGATGAGGTTGCCAATGTGTTGATCGCGCAACTGCTATTTTTGGAGTCCGAAGATCCTGACAAAGATATCAATTTTTACATTAATTCACCCGGCGGTCTGGTTACCGCCGGAATGGCCGTGTATGACACCATGCAGTATATCAAGTCGGACGTCACCACGGTATGCATCGGCCAGGCAGCCAGTATGGGTGCCGTATTGCTGACAGCCGGTGCCAAAAGTAAACGTTACTCGCTGCCAAACTCCAGGATCCTCATCCACCAGCCCATGGGCGGCTTTCAGGGACAGGCTTCTGACATTGAAATCCAGGCTAAAGAAATTTTGCGCATGAAAGATACTTTGAACCGTATCCTGGTCAGGCATAGCGGCAAGAAATTAGAGCAGATTCAAAATGATACCGATCGAGATTTTTTCATGAGCGGTCAAGAGGCCAAAGAGTACGGCATCATCGATCATGTGATCACCACTCGAGACGACCTTGACAAAATAGACGTGGCGGAGGCTTAATATGCCAAAGAAAAAAGATGAAAATGACAATCTCTTTTGTTCATTTTGCGGTAAAAATCAATCAGAGGTCAGAAAACTGATTGCCGGCCCGGCGGTTTATATTTGCGACGAATGCATCCAGCTTTGCAGCGAAATTATTGAAGAAGAGAGCGAAAAGGATACCAAAGACTCGGAACAGGTCATGGTTCCCAAAGAAATCAAGGGCCGGCTGGACAGCTACGTCATTGAACAGGAAGCCGCCAAAAAAGTACTTTCCGTTGCGGTTTACAACCATTACAAGCGACTTGATCCCAACTTTAACACCGGTGAGGTTGAAATCCAAAAGAGCAATATTCTTTTAATCGGCCCGACCGGCTGCGGAAAAACCTTGCTGGCCCAGACACTGGCCCGCTTTTTAAATGTTCCCTTTACCATCGCCGATGCCACCAGCCTGACCGAAGCCGGTTATGTCGGCGAGGACGTCGAGAACATCATCCTGTCATTGCTCCAAAATGCCGACTACGATGTGGAAAAGGCCAAGCGCGGAATCGTTTACATTGATGAGATTGACAAAATTGCCAGCAAAACGGACAATCCCTCGATTACCCGGGACGTATCCGGGGAAGGGGTCCAGCAGGCATTATTGAAAATAATTGAAGGGACCACCGCCAGCGTGCCGCCCAAAGGCGGTCGCAAGCATCCCCAGCAGGATTTTGTCAAGGTCGACACCTCGAACATACTTTTCCTATGCGGCGGTACCTTTACCGGCCTGGAGAATATCATCCAGCGAAGGCTCGGATCCAAAATGATGGGATTCGGCGCCAAAATCATTCAGGAAAAAGATAGAAGTATCGGCGACAGTCTGAAATTGGTACAACCGGAGGATTTGATCAAGTTCGGGCTGATTCCGGAATTTTTGGGTCGCCTACCGGTGATTGCCACCCTGGGTGAATTAGATGAAGATGCCCTGATCCGCATACTGACAGAGCCGAAAAACGCTCTACTGAAGCAGTTTAAGAAGTTATTCGAAATGGAAGGGGTCAACCTCAGATTAACCGACAGCGCCCTTTCGGCCATCGCCAGGGAAGCCACCAAACGAAAATCCGGGGCTCGAGGGCTGCGCGCGATTTTGGAAACTTGCATGCTGGATATCATGTATGAACTGCCATCCGCTGAAAATGTGAAAGAATGTGTGATCGGTGAAGATGTTGTCTTGAACAAAGAAGAACCGATTTTGTTATATGAGCAGACCAAAAAACAAGCCTAAAAGAGAGTTGAGAATACGTAACTATGGTGAATATTCCGAAATTTTTCAAAGACGAAGAATCTAATGCTTCAAAGTTATTGCTTCCGCTTTTACCCTTGAGGGACATTGTTGTTTTTCCTCATATGGTGGCCCCCCTTTTTGTGGGACGGGAAAAGTCGGTCAATGCGCTTTCCGATGCGATGAATAAGGATAAGAACGTCTTCCTATCAACCCAGACCAAAGCCGGGATCGATAATCCCGGTGAGGAAGATATCAGCCAGGTGGGAACAATTGGTAAGGTCCTGCAGCTGTTGCGACTCCCGGACGGCACGGTAAAGGCATTGGTAGAAGGCCAAACCCGGGCCAAGATTGTCCGCTTTATCGATAGCCAGGATTTTTTTAAGGTAGAGCTCGAAAAAATTGCCATCGAGGGTCTGCCGCTGGCTGAAGCCGAGGCATTGACGCGTTCCGTTCAGGAAGGTTTTGAAGAATATGCCAAACTTAACAAGAGTATTTCCAAAGAACTGATAAGCAATGTTGCCTCAATATCCGATCCATCCCAGATGGCCGACACCGTAGCCGCCCATTTTTCGTTTAAAATCGAAGATAAACAACGCTTGCTGGATACGGTTGATTTGTCCGAGAGAATGGCACTGCTGTTGAGTCTGATAAAAATGGAGATTGAAGTTTTCAGAATGGATCAGCGCATCAAAAGCAGGGTCAAGGAACAGATGGAAAGCACCCAGAAAAATTATTACCTGAATGAGCAGATGCGTGCCATCAAAAAGGAAATGGGTTCCGAAGATGACGCTGCCGACGAAATCAAGGAACTGGAAGAAAAGATAAAAAACAAGAAGATGTCCAAGGAGGCTACCGAAAAAGTCGAGCAGGAGCTTAAAAAATTAAAAATGATGACGCCCATGTCAGCCGAGGCAACGGTGGTCAGAAACTACATCGACTGGATTATCAGCCTGCCCTGGTTTGAAAATACCGAAGTGGCTGATGATCTCGATGAGTCTGAGAAGATTCTTGATGAGGATCACTACGGGCTTGAAAAACCCAAAGAAAGAATATTGGAATATCTGGCGGTTCAGGTCCTGGTCAAAAAGATCCGCGGCCCGATTCTTTGCTTTGTCGGCCCGCCCGGCGTCGGAAAAACCTCCCTGGCCAAATCAATCTCGCGGGCCACGGGACGAGAATATGTTCGTCTGTCTTTAGGCGGTGTGCGGGATGAAGCTGAAATCCGGGGACACCGCAGGACTTACATCGGTGCCCTGCCGGGCAAGATTATCCAATCTTTGAAAAAAGCAGGCGTCAACAACCCCGTCTTTTGCCTGGATGAGGTCGATAAAATGAGTATGGATTTCCGCGGGGATCCTTCAGCCGCCTTATTGGAAGTTCTGGATCCGGAACAAAACTTCGGCTTCAATGACCATTATCTGGATCTTGATTATGATCTGTCCGACATCCTTTTTATCACCACGGCCAATACGCTGCCGGATATTCCGCTGCCCCTGCAGGATCGGATGGAGATTATTCGGCTGCCCGGCTACACCGAATATGAAAAATATAATATCGCCGAAGGCTTCCTGGTACCCAAACAGATTAAAAACAATGGCCTTGCAGATAAAAATGTCACCTTTTCTAAGAATTCCATCCTGACCATCATTCGGCGCTATACCCGTGAAGCCGGTGTAAGAAACCTTGAGCGGGAAATTTCATCCGTCTGCCGTAAACTGGCCCGTAAAGTTCTGAAAGAAAGAGACAAAATTGAATTCAAGGTAACTGAAAAATCAATTTCCAAATATCTGGGACCGTTTCGATTCCGCCAGGAGGAGGTGGAAGAGAAAGATCAAGTCGGATTGGTGACCGGATTGGCCTGGACCCCGGTGGGCGGCGAATTGTTGTTTATTGAAACCTTGATCATGCCCGGTAAAGGTAAATTATCCGTTACGGGTAAACTGGGTGATGTCATGAAGGAATCCGCCCAGGCCGCACTCAGTTATGTTCGTTCCAGGGCAGATAACCTTATGATCGAAGATGGGTTTTTCAAGAAATATGACATCCATATTCACATTCCGGAAGGAGCCATACCCAAGGATGGGCCTTCCGCCGGTATTTCAATGTGCACCTCACTGGTGTCAGCCCTGACCAAACGAAAGGTACCTCGAGATATCGCCATGACCGGCGAGATCACATTGCGGGGCCGGGTGCTTCCCATCGGCGGGTTGAAAGAAAAAATAATCGCTGCTCACCGGGGCGGAATTAAAAAGATCCTTATTCCCAAAGAAAACGAAAAGGACTTAAAGGATGTACCCAAAAGCATATCCAATCAACTGGATATTGTCTCGGTGGAACATATGGACGAAGTGCTTACCCATGGTTTGATTCTGGATGAGGGAGATTCGCTTTTCCAGAAGGTGGACATTCCTTTTGAAATGACGGTTGAAAACCCGGAGGAACCCAGACGGTTGGTTTAGATGTGTTGCCGGCTGTATATTCTAACACAATTAAATTGCGCTTGACAAGATAGGTTGAAATTGTTAGCTGTATGGTTTCCGCGGCGTAAGCCAGGAATTGATTTGGGGCGGGTAGCTCAGTTGGGAGAGCGGCGGCCTTACAAGCCGTAGGTCACAGGTTCAAGCCCTGTTCCGCCCACCACTTTTAACAGTTAAAAGTGGTGGCGGGAAGGTCGCCAGATCGAGTCTATCTCACAATATTTCGGAGGGACTAGCGATACAAAAATCGGGGGCGTAGTTCAGTTTGGTTAGAACGCCGGCCTGTCAAGCCGGAGGTCGCGAGTTCAAGTCTCGTCGCTCCCGCCAGATTTTAAGGAAAGGTTAATCAAATAATTGATTAACCTTTTTTTGCTAGGGCGTATTTCGTATTTATATACCGGTTGTCATAAATATGTTCCGTTTGCTTGATTTTTTAAAAAGTAAAAAGATGGTGGGTAACAGTCTAAAATTATTATAAACATGACAACCGCTATGTTATTTTTTTTATGAAAAAAAATCTAGCCTTTTACGCAACGATGTGCCATATTTGGATGTTATCGACAATCCGCAGAAAACCCAACAAACCACCGCTATCGGAACGTTATTTTGACAAACGCTCTAGAAGGAGCTGGATTTGGCCGTATTTGTTCGCCTCGAAGATAGCATCAAGGATGCTATCCTGACCATAATGAAATATGTCAAGGTTATTACGGGAGTGGAGCCGACCCAGGAAGAAATAGCGGAGATGTTGAAATCCTATTTCATTCTCAATGAAGTCGGCAATCAGGTCAAGTATCAGCTCAAAAAAGAAACCAAAAAAGAAGAAGAGGATCAAATTGAGATTAAGACCCCGGTCTGGAGGCTCAACTTAAAGTCCGGGCCGGGCAAAAACGTACTTGCTCGAGCGGGCTTATTTCAGAATAGCATCCTGGATGCTATCCAGACGATCAATGAGTTTATGGTAAAAAACATCGGAGCAGAACCCAGCGCCGAGATTCTTTCGAAAAGTTTAAAAAGCTCATTTATACTAAGCGAAATCAAAAACCAAATCGACTGGCAGCGCAAAAAGGCCAAAAAAAAGTCCTGATTTCATGCATAGATCGGGCAGCGTCAGACTTTGACCTTTTTATAGCCTTTCTACTGATACAATTCTAACATAACTCAGGCACCTGACAGGCAAACATAGCGGGGATAACCATGCACGCGCTGCTGAAAAAGCTTCAATACTTAAATTGAGGGGAGTCACGAAATGACCGACAAGCTAACTTCTGATACCTGGATCTATGTGATTGTCCAAGACCCCGGTGGAAATGAGCAGTTTCTGGGACAATATGATGACAAAAAGGATGTTTCCTTTATACCGGCCTTTTACGAAAAGGACGATGCCCAGCAATGCCTGATACAATTGATAACCGAAAAAGGGAAAAAATACGAGGCCCAGGCAATCCTGTTTGAAGAACTGACCAAAGATGCTGCCCAGCATGGCTTTTTGATATTCATGTTGAATGCAGATGGAGAAATATTGGAAGAAATTTCACTGTAGGTGAAATTTAGTTAAATAGTTGATTAGTTAAATAGTTAATTAGGGATAAAGGATTTCAACCTATTTGACTATCAGACTATTTTTCTATTTCTCTATTTAACTAAAATCAACCAATTAACTATTTAACCAATCAACTACCCCGCCAGGGGGACACATGGCAGCTAAAATCAAATATGGAGACAAACCGTGGCTGGCCCATTATGAGAGAGGCGTGCCTGAAAACATTGACTATGAGCAAATTACCCTGCCCGAATACCTTGAAAATTCAGCACGCCAGTATCCGCAAAGAACCGCCATAATTTGTGCAGGATTAAAAATCTCTTACCGCCGGCTCAACGAGATGGCCAATCGCTTTGCCGCCTGTCTGAGTGCGTTGGGTGTTGGCAAGGGGGATCGTGTGGCCATCCTCCTGCCGAATGTAATTCCCTGCGTCGTCAGCTATTACGCCACGCTGAAAATTGGCGCAATTGCGGTCATGTGCAACCCCCAGCATACCGATCGCGAGCTGCTATTTCAGTTTCAGGACTCAGCCGCCACAGTTTTAATCACCATGGATCTTCTGGCCAATCGAATGATTGCATTGAGACCGCAAACCGAACTCAAACAGATTATCCATACTTCTTTCGGCGATTACCTCCCCCTTGCCGGGAATTTGCTTTTCCCGCTGTCTGCCGGCAGGAAGGGACTGACGGCCCGGGTTCAGCCGGCTGAGAATGTCTACCGCTGGAAAAATGTACTTTCCAACTATTCAGCAAACCATCGTCCCATCGGCGTATCTATGCATGATCTAGCGATGATTCAATATACCGGAGGCACCACCGGTGTTGCCAAAGGTGTCATGCTGACCCACGCCAATTTGAGCTTTCAGACCCAGCAAATCGACGCCTGGTTTCCTCAATTTGCCGGTAAAGATGAAATAATCCTGGGCGCCCTGCCCTTCTTTCATTCTTTTGGTTTGACCTGCTCCATGAACAATGCCGTTTTTGCCGGTTGGACCAATATCCTGATTCCCAGCCCCCGGCCGGAAAAAATACTGGCCGCTATTCGCAAATATCGCCCCACCTTTGCCCCGCTTGTTCCGACCATGTATATTGACCTGCTCAATCATCCGCATATCCGCAAGACCTCAATGACATGCATTAAGGGCTGTTTCTCCGGCAGCGCTCCATTGCCCCTGGAGGTGATCAGAAAATTTGAAGGATTGACCGGAGCCGCTATTTCGGAAGGTTTTGGTTTGACCGAAGCTGCGCCCATTACCCATGCGAACCCCTTTAACGGCGTTCGAAAAGTGGGAAGTGTGGGCCTTCCCTTTCCGGATACCGAATGCCGGATTGTAGATCTCGAAGAAGGGAAAACCGATGTCCCGGTGGGACAAAGCGGTGAACTGCTGGTCAGGGGTCCCCAGGTA
>JAIVWA010000152.1:0-8963 GCA_049190255.1 Gammaproteobacteria bacterium
AACTCCATAATCTATCCTTTTTTAAGGTGTTTCATAATTCTAATTAATCCGCCCTGAAAAATAGCATATTCAGGGTGATAAATATTTCTTTCAAAACTGAAAATTGTTTTATGGCCCTGGGTCCGGCGGATTAATTATTTAATGCTGCGCATTTGATTTTTATATTTTTGTCTTTTAATTCATTGTATCTGCTTGGGTCTAAAGAAACCTATCAGAAATTAGGTGGCCGTAATAATTGACTATTTTTCATTTACGATAAGATAGATTCCGTATTTATGAGGCGTTGTGCGATTGATTTTCAATCATAATTAATTACTCCGCCCGGATCAGCGCCAACATCGCCTCATCAGATTTCAAAGTATGAAAATATTTTACCTACACCTGATATCGCAATTTTTCAGGGCGGAGTAATTAGGGATAACAAATATGGAAAACACCCGCAAAATCGGTTCGGTTATGGTACTTGGCGGTGGAATTGCCGGTATGCAGTCGGCCCTGGATCTCGCCAATTCCGGCTACTATGTTTATCTGGTGGAAAAATCGTCGGCCATTGGCGGGATGATGTCTCAACTGGACAAGACGTTTCCCACCAACGACTGCGCGATGTGAATTATCTCACCCAAACTGGTCGAGGTCGGCCGGCATTTGAACATCGAGTTGTTAACCGACAGTGAACTTCTGAGCTTAGATGGCCAGGCAGGGCGCTTTAGCGCCCGGGTAAAAAAACGGGCCCGCTATGTGGATCTTGCCAAGTGTACCAGCTGCAATGAATGCGCCAATGTCTGTCCGGTGGAACTTCCCAACGAATACGATGAAGGACTGGCCTTAAAAAAGGCCGCCTATAAAAAGTACGCCCAGGCAATCCCGGGGGCTTTTGCCATCCAGAAAGAAGACAAGGCACCCTGCCGACTGGCCTGTCCGGCCGGTTTGAACGTGCAGGGCTATGTGCAGATGGTCAAGGAGGGCAAATACCAACAGGCCCTGTCCATCATTATGGAAGATCTGCCGCTGCCCGGCATATTGGGCCGGATATGTCCCCACGGTTGCGAAGATGCCTGCCGACGATGTGAAGTTGATCAACCGGTGGCCATCCGGGACTTAAAGCGTTTGGCGGCCGACAAATTTGATTGCCGGGATATTAAAATCGAATGCCCGCCTCCCCGACCGGAGAAAGTTGCCATTATCGGCTCCGGCCCGGCGGGTCTCTCCTGCGCCTATCAGCTGGCCAAAAAAGGCATCCTGTCGACGATCTATGAGGCCCTGCCCCAGCCGGGCGGAATGCTCAGAGTCGGCATCCCTGCCCATCGGCTGCCCCGGGAGATCATCGATCAGGAAGTTGAAGTCATTACCAATCTGGGGGTTGAAATAAAAACCAGCACCCCGCTGGGTCCGGATTTGACCGTTGATGATCTGTTGAATAACGGCTACAAGGCCGTCTATCTGGCTCTCGGGGCCCACAAGGGCATCGAGTTGGGCATTCCGGGTGAAAAGGCCAACGGCGTTCGCCAGGGCGTCGAATTTTTGAGGGAAGTCAATCTCACCGGCAAGACCGAAGTCGGCCGCAAAGTGGCGATTATCGGCGGCGGCAATGTGGCCATCGATGTGGCGCGCTCGGCGGTTCGTCTGGGAGCCGATGAGGTCAGTATTATTTATCGCCGCACCCGCAACGAAATGCCGGCCTGGGAAGAGGAAATTCAAGCCGCCGAGCATGAAGGCACCCAGATCACTTATCTTTCTGCTCCCCAGGAAGTATTGACCCGCGACGGTCAAGTGGTCGGTTTGCGCTGTATCCGCATGGAGTTGACCGAACCTGACTCATCGGGGCGCAAACGGCCCATACCGATTCCGGGCAGTGAATATGACATCGAAATCGATCAGCTGATTCCGGCCATCGGCCAGAGACCGGATCTGGCGGCCATTGAGAATGTAGCCGGTCTGACCTTTTCCCGCTGGGGGACCACGGAGGTGGATTCCATCACCTTTGCCACCGAGCGCGAAGGGCTGTTTGCCGGCGGTGATTTGCAAACCGGACCATGGGTTGCCATCGGAGCGGTCGGCGCCGGCAAGGAAGCCGCCGAGTCCATCCTGCGTTACATTGAAGGGCGGGACCTGGCTGCGGATCGCGAACCGATCGTCTATGAAGACCCCCGTTACCGGCCGATTCCCGAAGATGAACCCCGCATGCCCAGGGCCCGGATGCCGGAGCTGCCCGTGGAACAACGCCAGGGCAACTTCAATGAAGTTGAGTTGGGCTACGAGGAGGCCGAAGGCCAGGCCGAAGCGGCCCGCTGTTTGAACTGCGGTTATTGCTGTGAGTGCTATCAGTGCGTCGAGGCCTGTCTGGCAGATGCCATCGACCACAGCCAGCAGGATGAAATCATGGAGCTTGAGGTCGGTTCCGTGGTGATGTGCCCCGGCAGCGAGCCTTTCGACCCTTCCAGCCTTGAAAATGTATATCATTACAAGGCCCTGCCCAACGTGCTCACCAGTCTGGAATTTGAAAGGATCCTCAGCGCCTCGGGGCCCACCATGGGGCATTTGCAAAAACCGTCCGACGGCCAGGAACCGAAAAAAATTGCCTGGCTGCAGTGTGTCGGTTCCAGGGACACCAATCAATGCGGCAACGGATATTGCTCGTCGGTATGCTGCATGTACGCCATCAAAGATTCCATGATCGCCAAGGAACATGCCGGGGGGGACCTGGATTGTGTCGTTTTTAATATGGATATCCGGACCTTCGGCAAAGACTATGAAAAATACTATAACCGCGCCAAGGACGCCGGAATTCGATTTGTCAAATCACGCATTCATTCCCTGGACGAAGTCTTCGACAGCGGTGAGATCAGGCTGCGCTATATGGATGATGCCGGTGGGTTGCAGGTGGAAGACTTTGATATAGTGGTCCTTTCAGTGGGCCTGCAGGTACCCGCATCGATTGCCGATCTGGCCGGGCGCCTGGAAGTCGAACTCACGGACAACAATTTTGCGGTCACCCATCCGTTTACTCCCATAGAAACCTCGCGGCCGGGTGTCTATGCCTGCGGCGTGTTCCAGGGTCCCAAGGACATCCCCAGTTCGGTTATGGAAGCCAGCGCCGCCGCCAATCTGGCCGGAGCATCGCTGGCCGAAGCCCGCAACACCCTTACCAAAAGCGTGGAAATGCCGGCTGAAATCGATGTGGCCGATCAGGAACCGAGAATCGGGGTTTTCGTCTGCCACTGCGGTATTAACATCGCCGGCGTGGTGGATGTCGAAGATGTGGAAGCCTATGCCAAAACCCTTCCCCATGTGGTTTACGCCGGCCGCAATCTGTTCAGCTGCTCCCAGGATACCCAGGAATTGATAAAAGACGTCATCTCCGAGCAGGGGCTCAACCGCGTGGTGATCGCCGCCTGTACCCCCAAAACCCACGAGCCGATTTTCCAGGACACCCTGGAAAAATGCGGCATCAATAAATATCTCATTGAAATGGCCAATATCCGCAACCAGGATGCCTGGGTGCATTCCGAAACACCGGCGGAGGCGACTCAAAAAGCCAAGGAACTGGTGAGAATGGCGGTGGCTCGTGCGGCCACCCTTTACCCGCTGCAGGAAAGAATGATTTCCGTAATTCGCAGGGCCCTGATCATCGGCGGCGGGGTAGCCGGCATGAATGCCGCTTTGGGGTTGGCCGATCAGGGCTTTGAAGTCTTCCTGGTAGAAAAAGAAGAACAGTTGGGCGGGTTGGCCCATCGGCTGACCGCCACCATTGAGGGTGCCAATATCGGCAAATATTTGCAGGCATTGATTCAAAAAACGAGCTCGCACCCCAACATTCAGGTTATGACCCAGTCGCTGATTGTCGGATTTTCGGGCTTCAAGGGCAATTTCACCACCGAGATTCTGGTCGGCCCCGGAATGTATTCACGCAAAATCGAACACGGTGTGGTTATCCTGGCCACCGGCGCCGGAGAATACCGGCCCCAAGAATTTCTATACGGCGAAAATGAGCGGGTTATGACCCAGCTTGAAATTGCCGATCGACTGGAGGAAAAAGGCGCCGCAGATTTGGAACAGGTCGTCATGATCCAATGTGTCGGATCGCGCAACGAGGAAAACCCCAATTGTTCCAGGATTTGCTGCCAGACGGCCATCAAGAATGCCCTGCACATCAAAAAGGACAATCCCCAGACGGAAGTTTTTATTCTCTACCGTGATATCAGGACCTACGGGCTTATGGAAGATTACTACGCCGAAGCCCGGCGGCTGGGTGTGCTGTTTTTCCGTTTCAAGGCCGAGGAACCGCCGCGGGTGGAATCATCTGAAAACGGCGTGATGGTGACCTTCAGGGACCATGTCTTAAATCGGGACCTCAGGGTTGAGGCCGACCTACTGGGCTTGAGCGCCGGAATGGTGGCCGAAGACACCGAAGAGCTCGCCGCCATTCTCAAAGTCGCGCGCAATGCGGAAGGCTATTACATGGAAGCCCATGTCAAATTGCGGCCGGTGGACATGGCAACCGACGGAATATTTGTCTGCGGCACGGCCCATAGCCCTAAACTGATCACCGAGTCGATCTCCCAGGCCCAGGCAGCTGCCGCACGGGCCACCACCTTCCTCTCCCAGACCCAGCTGACCCTGTCAGCGGTTACGGCCAGAGTGACCGCGGAAAAATGCGCATCCTGCCTGATTTGTGTTCGATCCTGTCCTTACAATGTACCCCGGATCAACGCCGACGGCGTCAGTGAAATCGACCCGGCCCTGTGCCACGGCTGCGGCATCTGCGTTTCCGAATGCCCGGCCAAGGCCATTGATCTGCAATGGTACGAAGACGAGCAGATCATGTGTATAGTGGATGCCCTGCTGGAAGGAGTGCTCTAGAATTCGGAATGCGGAATGCGGAATGCGGAAGGTCGAGGGCAAGAAGGTGAGGACAAGAAGGTGAGAAGGTGAGAAAGGAAGGCGGATCGGGAATTTGGGATTTGGGATTTTGGATTTCGGATTTGGAAACGATAGGGCAGAGGGCATAGAGGAGCGGAGGCGTCCGCATGAACGGATTTAAAATAGACAGGATACATTCATTTTAGGCACTTTAGGCATTTTAGACATTTTAGGCATTTCTTTTCAGAGGGGAAAATATGAGCGACGAGTTCAAACCGATTATCATCGCATTCTGCTGTAATTTCTGAGGGTATACCGCCGCGGACCTGGCAGGTACCATGCGACTTCAATACCCTTCGGACATTCGAATCATTCGTGTGCCGTGCACCGGCAAAGTCGACGTCATCCACATTTTGCATGCGTTTGAAAAAGGAGCGGACGGCGTCTATGTGGTGGGGTGCATGGAAGGCGAATGTCACTTTAACAACGGAAACCTGAGAGCCCGCAAGCGGGTGGAGCAGGCCCAGGCAATTCTGGAAACCATCGGCATCGGGGGACAGAGAGCCCGGATGTATAACCTGGCGTCAAGCGAGGGCCCTCTCTTTGCCAAGTATGCCTCCGAGATGGACGAGCATATTCGGGAAATGGGTCCCAACCCCATCAAATTGGCTAAAAAAAGGGCCGCCTGATAACTAGGTTTACCCGTTTGCCTGTTATCCGGTTTGCCGGTTGAGTAAAACTGTCAGCTTCACCAACCAGCGGGCTAAACAGGCCAACGGGCACAACCGGAAAACCTTAACTAATAAGAGAGGTCGTATTTTATGATTGTAGCTGATAAAAAGCCGATAGAAGAAATCATCGAGGAAATTAAGGACCGAGAAAACATCCTGATCCTGGGCTGTAATGAGTGTGTCACGGTTTGCGAGGCCGGCGGCCAAAAGGAGGTCGGCATCCTTGCTTCAGCCCTGAGGATGTATTTTCTCAACCAGGGAAAGGAAGTTAAAATTGACGAAGTCACCCTGGAGCGGCAGTGCGACCATGAATATCTGGAAGAAATACGTGACAGCATTGACCGCTACGATGCCGTTGTGTCCCTGGCCTGTGGTGTGGGCGTGCAGTTCATGGCCGAAAAATACCGCACCACACCGGTTTATCCTGGAGTGAACACCTGTTTTCTGGGGGCGACCGAAGAACGCGGCCTGTGGACCGAACGCTGTCAGGCTTGCGGCAGCTGCCTTCTGGCCACGACCGGTGGGATTTGCCCGATCGCCAGATGTGCCAAACGACTGCTGAATGGACCCTGCGGCGGCTCCACGGCCGGCAAATGTGAGATCAACCAGGAAGTTGACTGTGCCTGGCAATTGATTGTCGACCGTCTCAAAGCGCTCGAAAAAATGGAAGATTACGAAAAGCTGGCACCCATTAAGGACTGGTCAACCGACAGAGCCGGGGGACCCCGCAAAGTAAAAAGGGAGGATGTGCAGCAATGAACGTGAAGACACCGAGTAAACTGGAAAAAATACTGGCCGCCGGGCATCTCGCCGTTACATCCGAGTGCGGCCCCCCCCGGGGCAGCGATCCGCAGGATACCATCAAAAAGGCCGAGCTGATCAAGGATCACGTGGATGCCATAAATATCACCGATAACCAGACATCGGTAACCCGCCTGTGCAGCCTGGCCGCCTGTATCCGCCTGAAACTCATGGGGCTTGAGCCGGTCCTGCAAATGGTCACCCGGGACCGGAATCGAATCGCACTGCAAAGCGACATCCTGGGGGCGGCGTCCTATGATATTAACAATATCTTATGCCTGTCCGGCGACCACCAGAGTTTCGGCGATTGCGCCGAGGGACAAAATGTTCACGACCTGGACTCCATGCAGCTGATTCAGGTCGTGCGCCAAATGCGCGATGAGGGAAAATTTATCGGCGGCGATGACATCAAGCGACCCCCGCAGATGTTTGTGGGGGCGGCCGCCAACCCGTTTGCCGATCCGTTTGAAATCCGTGTTCCGCGGCTGGCAAAAAAAATAGCCGCCGGGGTGGAGTTCATTCAGACCCAGTGTATTTACAACCTCGACAAATTTGAAGAGTGGATGAAACTGGTCTGCGACCGGGGACTGCACGAAAAAGTTTACATTATGGCCGGCTTGACCCCCATGAAAAATGTCGGCATGGCCCGCTATATGAAAAAAAGGGTCCCCGGCATGGATGTCCCGGATGAACTCATCAAACGCCTGGCCGACACACCCAAGGAAAAACAGGGGGAAGAAGGCATCAAAATCTGTATTGAATCCATCGAGCGACTCAAACAGGTGGAGGGTGTGGCCGGATTTCATATCATGGCCATCGAATGGGAGGAAAAGGTGCCGGGAATCGTGGAAAGCGCCGGCCTTTATCCCCGTCCAAAAGTTGAATGAGCGGCTTAGACCTTTAGTAATTATTTTTGTGCATTTTGTGGCAAACTTTTCCGTTTGGTTCCGGTTTATCCGGGTTAGGAACAAAGGAGGTTTAAATGAGTGAGAAAAAAAGGATCCTCGTAGTGGATGACGAACCTGATTTCGCCGGCATCGTTCAGCAGAATCTGGAAAAAGAAGGCTTTGAAGTCGAGGTCGCCTATGACGGCGACGAGGGGCTTGAAAAAGTAAAGGCCAACCCGCCCGATGCCATTGTACTCGATGTCATGATGCCCGGCAAGGACGGCTACCAGGTCTGCTCGGAATTAAAGGCCGATGAGCAATATGCGGATATTCCCATCATCCTGCTGACGGCCGTGGCATCCCATGTGACCTCTACCCGCTACTCTCATCGAGACGGAATGAGCACGGAAGCCGATGATTATCTTGCCAAACCGGCGTCCGCCGAACAGATCACCGAAAGCATCAAAGGGCTGTTGGGCATGTAAACCCCGTAGTTGCATAAACAACATGGCAAGAGATATATAATGGTTTGTAATTATAACCAATGTTGTAGCAAACACGATGGTTATTGGATATCCCCGTTGGTGAACTCGAAGGATGGGCGCGATTTTGCCATGTTGTTTACCCTGCGGGAAAGCCGGAGGACTTCAGATTCTGCGTTGCTGAGGGTTCGAAGTAAAGAACTACGACTTCACCCTCAGACGCCTTGACTCTGAAGCCCTCCGGCTTTTGCAACGTTGGGGTAAAAGTAGCATGAAAGTTTTTTGTATTTTAAGTGATGAACGGGTGCAGGCTTCAAAATCGCCCGCCATGTTTTCCAGGGTCCTTCAGCGAATCGGGATGCAGGGCGTCTACGTGCCGTTTAAAGTGGAACCTGAAAACCTCGGCCGGGCGCTGCAAAGTCTTAATGTCTTGAACATCGCCGGCGCGAACGTCACCGTCCCCTATAAGGAAAAAGTCATCCCTTTTCTGGATGTTTTATCCGAGGGCGCAAATATTATCGGTGCCATCAACACCATCGTGTGCAACGGCGGCACCCTCAAAGGTTACAACACCAATGCCATCGGTTTCATGGACGCCTTAAGCGAGGCCGGCTTTGAGGTTGCCGGAAAGTCGGCCCTGGTTTTCGGAACCGGCGGTGCCGCCAAGGCGGTAGTCTTCATGCTAAACTGGCTGAGGGCCGCGACCATTCGGGTCGCCGGCCGCAGCCCGGGCAAAACGGCCGGCATCGCCGAGCGTTTCGAAGTCGAGGGATGTTCCATCGACGAGCTTGGGGACCGGCCGGTTGCGGCTGACATTGTGGTCAATGCCACTTCCGTTTCCAGCCCCCAGGAGGCTCCGGAGCTGGAGGCAGCCATTCAAAAGCTCCAGGTACCGGGTTGTCAGCTGGTGCTGGATCTCAATTACGGCCGCAGTCAGAATTTTTGGCAGGATATGGCCCGGCGCAAAGGTATCCGCTTCATGGACGGTCTGCCGGCCCTGGCCTTCCAGGCCAGGCGAACCCTTGCTCTGTGGACCAGAGTTCAGGTTGCGCCCGAAGAATTTTTAAATGCACTGAAAGAAGGGTAGGCCGGACTGGTGAATATATGCCAAATCTGCGTTTACAAATTCATCCCGTTTTTATTCCTATGACGTCACGAGTTATAATTTGGGATTTTAGATTGCGGATTTCGGATTGCGGATT
>JAIVWA010000153.1:0-8960 GCA_049190255.1 Gammaproteobacteria bacterium
TAGAATACCTCAATTTTAGGCACTTTAGTGCATTTTAGGCATTCTGGTTTTAGGCATTTCTTGGGGTAACTTGATTTTTACACAAAAAGTTCTTGCCAAAAAATGTCGTAGATCCGCCTCTGGAGGACAAAAAAATAATTACTAAGGTACTAAGGTGAAAAAACGGCCACCGCTGGAAAAGCTTAAACACATTCAGCTTCTGTTGCTGGATGTAGACGGCGTTCTCACTGACGGCAGCTTAATTTACAACGATGACGGCAGTGAGACCAAGATTTTTAATGCCAGGGACGGTTTGGGCCTAAAGCTTGTAATGAAGGCCGGAATCAAAGTTGGCATCGTAACGGGCAGAAGCTCAAAAGCGCTTTATCACCGATGTGATAACCTTGGAATTCGATATATATTTGACGGTGTGCGTGACAAGGCAATGATGCTTGAAAAAATTGTCGCGCAGACGGGGGTTGGCGCACACAACACCGCTTTCGTGGGCGACGATTTGCCCGATCTGCCGCTAATGAGACGCGCAGGCCTGTCCATTGCGGTGGCTGATGCCCATGAAATTGTTCGAGAAAATGCCGATTGGACAACCCTGGCCTCAGGGGGACGCGGAGCTGTAAGGGAAGTATGCGAAGCGCTGCTGACGGCCAGAGGGCTTTGGGAAGAGATTGTCGAACGGTATTAGACATTAGGGTCGGTTATCTGGTAGAAGTCAGAAAACACTTAAGGTGGCAGGCTTAAGTTAGGTTTCAGGTGTCAGGTTTCAGGTGTCAGTAGCGATGCGGAAACCGAGACCGGAAAATAAGGATTGAATGTTCAAGTTTATACCTTGTTTCAGTTATTCCTGATCCAGTCGGAAGTGCGAATCCTGACACCTGACACCTGACACCTGAAACCTTTCTTAGTTGGTTATCGTTTTGTCAGGTACAAAAAAAAACAAAAAATTGCGCTTTATAGTGCTGGCGGTTATCCTGGTTACCGTAGGAACGGTTGTGTCGGTTTTCATTGGATACCAAAAGGTTTCCAACGTGCCTGACTTGTTGCTTGACTCGATCAAGGATGGCGCCAATCTGTCGCTGGGTAAAATCCGGCAAACTGCCACCCGTGACGGGATAAAGGAGTGGAGTCTGGAGGCCGGTTCGGCCCTTTATATTGAAAACGAAAAAAAGGCCGTTTTAAAAAATTTGTTTATTACTTATTTTCTTAAAGACCGGAGTGAGGTCTATATAGAAGCGGAACAGGGAATATTGCAAACCGATACAAATGACATTGAAGTTTCAGGCAATGTTGTGGTAAGGAATGAGTCCTATCAATTGAAAACCAGACGCCTGACCTACGAACACGAACGGCGCCTGATTATATCCAATGATCCGGTGCACATTTCGGGCAATGATGTGGAACTATCGGCCGCAACCCTAAAATATGATTTAAATGCCAATAAAATTGTTTTAAGGGGCAATGTCGAGGCTGCAATTTCGAGAGATTTTGAAGCGATTCAGAACGTGGGGACGGGTCGACAGCAGTAGCAATCTTGTTTGCCTGTTCGGCTTTCAAAAAATCAGAAACGGATCTTTTCAAAAAATTGCGTGGTAATTGTTGCATTTTTAAATCATCTCAACTAAAATTAAGAAAAAAATTAAATATCCTGGCACCTAAATTGCAGGAGGCCTGGGCCGAGCATTATGTCAGGCTGAAATTTGGTTGATTACTTAAACCGCACAAAGACGAGAAGAAGCCAGCAAATATTATGGCACTTGAACTGCGACTACAACTAAAATTAACTCAACAGCTGATCATGACGCCGCAACTTCAGATGGCGATCAAGCTTTTGCAGCTGTCCAGACTGGAGCTCATGGATACCATTCAAGCCGAGCTGGAGGAAAACCCTGCCCTGGAAGAAGTGCCGGAAGGAACCCCTGCCGAGCAATTAGGCGAACAGACGGACACCTCAGCCAGCGACAGCGCTGAGACGAAAGAAGTCACCATAGAAGAAAAACTTCGAGAGGATATCGATTGGAGCAATTATCTGGATGAGTATAATACGCCGGGGCGGGTTCATTATGAATCAGAGGAGCGAGATACCCCCAAGTTTGAGGCCTTCATTGCCCAGAAAGAGTCCTTGAATGGCCACATGCTCTGGCAGTTTCTTATGACCAAACCCAACAGGGAAGAAGAGAAGATCGCCAGTCTTCTGATTGGTAATTTAAATAAAGATGGTTATCTTCAGGTATCGACCGAAGAAATCGCTCACACCAGCGGATCTCCAACTGAAAAAGTAGAAGAAGTATTAGCCCTTATTCAATCATTTGATCCGATCGGCGTTGCGGCCCGGGATCTGCGTGAATGCCTGTTGATTCAAGCCGACCACCTGGGTTTGGCCGATACGATCATCACCGATATTATCAAGAACCACCTGTCGGATCTGGAAAAGAAAAATTACAAAGTCATCTGCAAGGCCTTAAAAAAGAACATGGATGAGGTTGTTTCGGCGATCAACGTCATCAAAATCATGGAACCCAAGCCGGGCAGGCAGTTCAGTGATGAAACGCCTCAGTATATCAATCCGGATATATACGTCTACAAAATTGAAAACGAGTTTGTGATCATGCTCAATGACGACGGCATGCCGAAACTCAGAGTAAATTCTTTTTATAAAAATTCCATCAGCCGCGGCAAAAAAGTCTCCGGGGAAGCCCAAAATTACATCCAGGAAAAAATGAGATCTGCCGCCTGGTTGATCAAGAGCATTCATCAGCGGCAAAAAACCATTTACCGGGTAATGGAAAGTATTCTACGCCATCAACAGGATTTTTTTGATAAAGGCATCGTCCACCTTAAGCCCATGGTCCTCAGAGACATCGCTGAGGATATCGGTATGCATGAATCAACGATCAGCCGGGTTACGACCAATAAATATGCGTTTACCCCTCAGGGTATTTTTGAATTAAAATATTTTTTCAATAGTTCGATTCGGCGGATGCATGGCGGTGCGATTGCTTCTGCCAGTGTTCAGGAAAAAATCAGGCAAATCATTTCAGGAGAAAATCCCAAAAAGCCTTACAGTGATGATAAGATCGCCCAGATTTTAAAAAATGAAGAGATTCACATCGCGCGCAGGACGGTCGCTAAATACCGCGAGATTTTGAAAGTTTTACCATCCAATAAACGCAAACAAATATAGGGAGGCTTAAAGGTATGCAAACATCCGTAACGTTCAAGAACCTTGACCCCTCGGACCACTTAAAAGCATATGTGAGTGAAAAATTGGATCGGTTCGATAAATTCCTCGACAACCCCGCCGAAGCCAATGTCGTGCTGGCGGTCGAAAAATTTCGACACATCGCAGAAATCAATATCGCCGGTGATAAACTTACCATCATTGGCAGCGAAGAGACAAACGACATGTATTCCGCCATCGACATGGCGCTTGATAAGCTTGAAAAACAGATCAAAAAAAGTAAACAAAAAATAAGAGAACGCAGATTGACAGCCAAGAACCGCAACCGATCAATGCTTGAGGAGGCTGACCATCTTTCGGATGAAGATTTTGAAAGGCAGGTCAAAATTCGAAACATCGAATACAAACCGATGGATATTGAAGAAGCTGTTTTGCAAATGGATTTGATTGAAGATAATTTTCTGGTGTTTACCAATGCCAGAAGTGACCACATTAACGTATTGTACCGACGCAAAGATGGTCACTATGGCTTGATTCAGCCAAGTTCGTGATTATTATTACCTGAATCTTGCATGAAAATTAATGAGAGGCCTTTGAAAAACGTCCGGCTTCCCGTATCCAACCCTTTTGGCCTGTGTTTAATGCAAACCGGCCGGGCCACAGGAGATCGGGCTGGATGACGTTTTGCAAAGGTTTCAATTATTTACGGTATTTGAAAACATGAAAATCTGCGATGTATTACAAAGAAAGACAATTCTGGCTGACTTAAAGGCCCAAAACAAGAAGGGAATTTTAGAAGAACTGGTGGCACCGGTGGCTGAAATAGCCAACGTCAACCAGGAGGACCTGGTCAAGGTCCTTATGGAAAGAGAACAGCTGGGAAGCACCGGCATAGGCGGTGGTATTGGGATACCCCATGGTAAGATGAAGAATATCGATTCGCTGGTCCTGGGATTTGGTCTCAGCCGCAAAGGCGTCGATTTTGAGTCCCTGGACGGGCAGCCGACCCATATCTTTTTTCTGCTGATTACACCGGAAAACTCTACCGGTCTTCACTTGAAACTGCTGGCCCGGATTTCGCGAATTCTTAAAGATGACCTATTCAAGAGCAAATTATTAAATGCCACGGATGGAGACGAAATATTAGACATAATAAAAGAGGAGGATGAGGACTTTTAGCTGTTTTTAGCGATGTAAAGTGAAAAACATAAACATATTCATAATTACCGGGCTTTCAGGCTCCGGCAAGAGTACTGCGATGGCTGCATTGGAAGATGCCGGATTTTATTGTGTCGACAACATGCCGGTCGATCTTCTGCCCAAATTTCTGGAATTGCCCATGGAGCAGGACTCCGAAATTACCGGGTTTGCGCTGGTGATGGATTTGCGCGAAAAAGGTTTCCTGGCCAAATACCAGGCCGTCTTTAATAAGCTGAAACAAAAAGGATTCCATTTCGAAATTCTCTTCCTGGAAGCAGAAGAACAAATCCTGGTTCAGCGGTATAGCACAACGCGAAGACAGCACCCCTTATCACCGGGCAAAAGCCTGCTCGACGGTATCCGGACAGAAAAAAGACAGCTGGCAGACTTGAGGTCGGCAGCTGACTTGGTGATGAACACCTCCAAATTCAATGTCCATGAACTCAAATCTAAAATTTTCGATATCGCCCATAGAAGTAAGAAACTTGTGCCGATGCGCATTAACGTTCTGTCTTTCGGCTTCAAGTACGGAATACCTTATGATGCCGATCTGATTATGGATGTGCGTTTTCTGGCCAACCCGTATTTTATTCCGGAATTAAAAGAACTTGATGGAGAGACCCAAGAGATAAAGGCCTTTGTTCTGGGGCACAGTCAGACGCGTATTTTCCTTGAAAAATACCTGGAACTCCTTGACTATTTAATCCCGCTGTATGAGAAAGAGGGCAAGGCCTATTTAACCATTGCGCTCGGATGCACAGGGGGCCGGCATCGTTCTGTAACCATTGCCGGAACAATATTTGAACACATCCGGGCCATGGGAAAAACAGTGGAACTCAACCACCGCGACCGGGCCCAGCCTGCATAGAGCAAAAATAGCCCTGAAATCCTGCAACACGCGGAATAAAGAATTGTAAGGTGATTTATGATCGGTATTGTTATTGTTACACACAGCCAACTGGGAGAAGCCTTGATAGGGGCGGCTGAATTTATAATCGGCAGTCGGCCCGAGTCAATCGAATCGGTTTCTATTGACTTGAGTGAAAACGCTGAAAAATTGCGCGAGAAAATTGCCCGGGGAATTAAAAAAGTAAAGGAGCAGGAAGGCGTTATTATCCTGACGGATATGTTTGGAGGCACCCCTTCCAACTTGAGTTATTCGTTTTTGGAGGAAGGTCACATTGAAGTATTATCCGGTGTCAACCTCCCCATTTTAATCCAGGCTGTGAACACACGAAAAAAAATGGAACTCGATCAACTGGCAGCCAATCTGGAAGCATTTGGCAAAAAGAGTATATCACTGGCCAGTGGTATTTTAAAGGGCAACAAGCGGAGTTAAATTGTGAACGGGCTGCAACTTGCCGCAATCAACGAGACTGACCTTGAACCGATTCTTGCAATCGAGCAGCATTCGTTTCAGTGGCCCTGGGGCCGTATATCATTTGAAGGGGAGTTAAACAGTCAAAATACCTGCAGTTACGTGGTCAAATCAGCTGAGGGGCATTCCTGCGGGCAGATCATTGCCTACGCTTTTTTGCGCCGGGCGGCCGATGAACTGCACATATTAAAAATTGCCGTCAGGCCCGCATGGCGGGGACAAGGGATCGCCACCTGGCTTTTGGAGCGCTGCTTCATTATAAGCGCCGGACAGGGGGCAAAATCGGCTCACCTTGAAGTTCGACCCTCAAACATCCCGGCCGTAGAACTTTATCAGAAACTCGGATTTCAGGTGATCGGACGACGACCGAAATATTATGCCGACTCAAAAGAGGACGCATTGTTAATGATGAAAAAATTAAAGGAGGATTTATGAGCATTAAAATTGGTATCAATGGTTTTGGCAGAATCGGACGAATGGTTCTGCGCGCAGCGTTAAAAAACCCGGATGTGGAGGTCGTGGCAATTAACGATCTCACCGATTCGGAAACAATGGCCTATTTACTTAAATATGATTCCGTCCACGGCCAACTGGATATGGATGTTTCGACTCATAAAGACAGCATCGAGATTGATGGGAAATCAATCACCATTCGATCTGTAAAAGATCCTGAAAAAATCGGCTGGAGCGATCTGGGCGTGGATATCGCGGCTGAATGCACCGGTATCTTTCGGGATCGGGAGGGAGCATCCAAGCACCTGGCCTGCGGTGCGCGCAAGGTTATTATCTCCGCCCCGGCCGGTGACCCCGACATTACGATCGTCATGGGGGTTAACTCCAGTCAGTACGATCCCCGGCAGCACCATATTATCTCCAATGCTTCCTGCACAACCAATTGCCTGGCACCGGTGGCCAAGGTCCTGCTGGAAAATTTTGGATTAAACAGCGGCTTGATGACCACGATCCATTCTTATACCGGAGACCAGCGTCTGCTGGACTTTCCCCATAAAGACCTTCGCAGGGCACGCGCGGCGGCACTGTCCATGATCCCCACCACCACCGGGGCCGCCAAAGCGGTCGCCCTGGTTCTGCCGGAACTGTCCGGCAAACTGAACGGTCTGGCCATTCGGGTGCCAACGCCGAATGTGTCTCTGGTGGATCTGGTGGCAACCGTTGATAAATCAGGAGTTACCGTCTCGGATATAAACGAGGCCCTGAAACAGGCTTCCGAAGAATCTCTGTCGGGGATTCTGGGCTACAGTGAGGCTCCCCTGGTATCGATTGATTTTAACGGATCGGCTCTTTCTTCCATCGTGGATGCGCCCACAACTTACGTTGTCGATAACATGGTGAAAGTGCTTTCATGGTATGACAATGAGGCGGGCTATTCCCATCGGATGGTGGACCTGGCGGTCATGGTGGGAAAAGAGCTATAGAAGAATGCGGAATGCGGAAGAAAAAGAAGGTGAGAAGATGGGAAGGTGAGATGAAGTGAGGACTGAGTGATGAGGACTGGGGACTGGGGACTGAACGCGTACGAATTCAGAAATTGGGTTTTCAGTTTACAATGCTTCTGGAAATCCTTTACCTTTAACCTTAAACCTTGCACCCTATACCATTTCCCTTATACCGTATACCTTGAGCCGTATGCCGTGCACCGTGTGCCTTTAACCATTTTCTACAAACTGTGAATTAATAACTATCAACTGACAACTCAAAGGAAACTAGCAATGAATACACGAACCCCGCTTATCGCCGGCAACTGGAAGCTGTATAAGACATCTCCGGAGGCTGTTAAAACCGCCCAGCAGCTTGTCGAGCTGGTTGCCGATACCGTGGAGGTGGATATCATGATTGCACCGGTATTTACCGCCCTCGATCCGGTATCTAAAGTCGTTGAAAACAGCCGGGTTGCGCTGGGTGCGCAGAATCTGTACTGGGAAAAAGAAGGCGCCTATACCGGTGAAATATCGGCCGACATGCTGGTATCCGCCGGATGTCAATACGTGATCATCGGTCATTCGGAAAGACGTCAATATTTCGGTGAGACCGATGAAACGGTCAATAAAAAAATTCGTGCCGCCATTGACGCTGAACTTATTCCGGTTTTTTGTGTGGGCGAAACCGAAGTCGAACGTGAATCCGGCCAGACATTTTCTGTGCTTGACAAACAGGTAAAAAAGGGGTTAGAAGGATATTTTGCTAAAGATTTGGGCACGCTGGTGGTCGCCTACGAACCGGTCTGGGCCATCGGCACCGGCAAAACAGCCACCAAAGAGCAGGCCCAGGAGGCACATGAATATATCCGCTCTTTGATCGACCGGAATTTTGATAAAGCTCTGGCCCAATCCGTCCGAATCTTATACGGGGGCAGCGTCAAACCGGCCAATGTTTCGGAACTAATGGCAATGCCGGACATCGACGGCGCCCTGGTCGGCGGTGCGAGCCTGGATGCCGAATCTTTCAGCAAGATCGTTAAATTTAAATAAAGATTTTGTTGGGTTCATAAATATTTTCAGGACACAGATTTTCACGGATAAACGCGGATAAAAAAATCAGGGATTCAGGGGAATCAATTCAGGGATTCAGAAATTAAGGAATTAAGGTATTTAAATCGAATTTTTTTCCTTATCTAAATCCGCATTCCGAAATCCCAAATCCCAAATCAAAAATTTTTGAGAAAAAATTTCTATGTCGATACTACTGATTATCATTCATATTCTCGTTTGCATTGCGCTGATCATGATCGTTTTGCTTCAAACCGGTAAAGGTGCGGACATGGGAGCTGCTTTTGGCGGCGGCTCCAGTCAGACGCTGTTCGGCAGCACCGGTGCCTCGACCTTTTTAAGCAAAGCCACGACCGGAGCGGCCATCCTATTTATGGTCACCTCCCTGACCCTGGCGTACCTTTCCAGTCATCGCACCGACGATCAATCGGTTGTCACCGATACCCCGGCACCCGTACAGACCCAGGCGGCGCCCGGCACGACCACACCACCGACCACGGGCAGCGGTGAAACACAGCCGACCAAAACAACCGAGTAATATGTTATCGTTTTAAAAGCATATTTCTGTAATTGTGCCGAAGTGGTGGAATTTGGTAGACACGCTATCTTGAGGGGGTAGTGGCTTACGGCCGTGCCGGTTCAAGTCCGGCCTTCGGCACCATCTACATATTTTTATTAACGGTTTCAGTATGTTACTGAGACC
>JAIVWA010000154.1:0-8948 GCA_049190255.1 Gammaproteobacteria bacterium
GAATTCATCAAGTGTTTGGTGTTTAGTGTTTGGTATGAAATAGATGATGCTATATCGGCATGTTAGAATACTAAACACTAAATATCAAATACAAAACACACTCGTAAATACCTGTGTGTTATAAGGAGTTTGTTTGAATATGAGCACCAGCCAGGGCAAAATTTTTGCCGCCGGTGATGTCATCCAAAATAAATGGGTGATCCTTGAGTTTATCGGCAAAGGAGCGATGGGAGAGGTTTATCGCGCCCATCAGTTAAATCTGCAGCGTGACGTGGCCATAAAGGTGGTATCCCAGGAATGGCTCCGCTCCCTCGAAGAAGATGAAGATGAGGTTGAAACTGCGCTACAGCGGTTCAGGCGTGAAGTCCAGGCGATGGCTCAGGTGCGGCATCCGAACGTTGTCCAAATCTTCGATCATGGTACGGCTGTTATCAAAAAAAAAGGTAGGGAATACCCGGTTGAATTTATTGCGATGGAATATATCCCCGGTGACACGCTGCGCTATACCCTGTCGGAGGAGGGCTTCTACCCTGAACAAGAGCTGATGCGAAAATGGTTGGAGGATTGCTTTTTGCCCGTGCTTAAAGGTGTCGAAGCGATTCATGCATTGGATATGGTCCATCGTGACCTGAAACCTGAAAACATCCTGATGGACGGTGCGGTTCCAAAAATTACCGACTTCGGTCTGGCGCGCTCCAGCCGTTTGAAGCCGGTAACCCAGTCGATGGATGTCAAGGGTACCGCCCACTACATGTCGCCGGAGCATTTTTTCGATTTCCGAAAAGCCGATCACCGCGCCGATATCTATTCGCTGGGAAAGATCTTGTATGAAGCCATTGACGGAAAAATCAATGAAAAAATTCTTCCGTTCAAAACCGCATTTCTGGCAAATCCCGACACGCCTTTTTTCCAAAAGCTGGATGAAATCGTCCGCAAAGCTACAGCCGAGAATAAAGATGAGCGCCTGGATTCGGTGGACAAACTTCTCGAGAGCCTGCTGGTAGCCGTTGAAAGTTTAAAAAAAGAACCGGCAGTCAGTGTGCCGCAACAACCCGAACGCATTTCATTCCTTTACAAACCCCGATGGATCTGGTCGGGTATAGCGATCGCAGTTATTTCGGTAGCCACTATGGCTTTCTGGCACCTCTTCGGTGAGTCTTCTATTTCCAATACCCATTTGAAAAGGCCGCCAGCATACAACAAAAAACTGCCCTCCTCAGAAGGCTCCAATATTTCCACTGAACCACTGACGTCCGAATCGGCTCCTGCGCAATCCATATTGGCCGAAGACGGTGCGACGCTTCAATTTATTTCCGGCGGGGAGGTCACTCTGCCGGAGAATCTAACTCATGCGGCTGAAAGCGTGCGAAAGGTGGATTCATTTTACATGGACGTGGCACCGGTGACAAATCACCAGTATGTTCAATTCCTAAATCAAAATCTTTCAACACTTACGATTGCTCGAGGGGTCGTACGTGCTGATGATGAAATTTGGCTGCTTCTGGGCGAAATATTCGGGGGATACAATCCAATTGTCTTTCGAAAGGGCAAATTTCACGTCAGCAATGCGGGTTATGCCTCTTTTCCCGTGCTGCGTGTGACGGCTAACGGTGCTGCCGCCTATGCCCGGTTCTATAATCGACGTTTGCCCACCTATGAAGAGTGGCTCTATGCGGTCGGCAAAGGTGAGAGCGCCGTAATGGAATCAGGTCAACATGACGTGGAATCCAACGAGATGCTGGATATGGGGAAAATGCATGCCATGATGCTGGAAAATCAAACGAAAACAAATAAGCCGGCAACAGAGGGTTTTGCGAAAGGATTATTACCGGTTTCCGCTTACAGGGAAAATAAATATGGCATACGGGCGATGGACAGCGGATTTGGCGAGTGGAGCCTCAAGGGCGCATCCGCAATCTTCGAGGTACCGTCAACGGACACGGATTATATGCTCATGCCAACCGGTGTAACCCGGCAGCCCTGGGAAGCCTTCGAGGAAATCGGATTCCGTAGCGCGCAAAATGTAGAGAGAACGCTGGTGAGAGCACGATAAACAAGCACAGGAAAAACAACCTCAGCGGGGTTCTTTTATATCCGCAAAAATAAGGAGTGAGAGAAAATGAAAAAAATATTGCTTATTGTTGTTTGCTTTTCTTTTTTAGCCGCCATTAACGCCTATTCAGCTGAAATTGCCTGGATGTACGTCCAGCACCGTGCGTACGGTGAGGGAAAAAGCGTAAATCGACTTGGTTTCGGCTTAATCGATGATCAATTACACTATCTAACCAGTGATTCTGCGGTCAGTGAAGTGAAGCTGTTTAACTCCCAGGGAAAAGAGGTGAAAATGGCACCGCACCGGTTTGGCAAAGTCAATGAAATTTACGGATCCTATGATTCCAAAAACAGTCAATGGCGCTATAGCAAAAACTGGCAGTTCGACAGCTGGTTTCATGTGGACATTTTAGAAGAATTGATCCCCGGAAAGTATCGACTAGCCGTAAAAACAGCTGATGGCAAAACAACTGAACGCGCATATGCTTTTAACAGGCGCATTGATTTGCCCTTTGTGGACCAACGCTCTATAAGGATACAAAAGGATCTGCACGACAACTTAATCTGGACCTGGGATGTGCCCGAAGATATGGGATTTCTAGCGCAGCAAACAAAGACCCGGGCAAGAGCTGCGATCGAAATTTATAAAAGTGATGAAAATGTGGCTTACTTTTCCATCATCGTACCTTCGCATATGGGATATGTATTCATTCCGAATGAAGTGGTTCAGCAAATAAATGAAAAAGGTGATCGTTTTGAGTTAAAAATATCGTTGGAAACACGGGATAAAAACAACCGGGCCTATTCCAAACCCTATATATTTAATGAAGAACTAAAGGTTGTTTCCAGGTAAGTGTGGTTTGGCTTCCTGGAAGACTGAAAGCGTGCCGAGGCATTTAGCGCTAGTCTGCAAATTTAATTACAACCAGAGTTATATCATCCTGAGGCGTGTTGTTCTGCCGAAAGATTGCAAGTTGGTCTGTTACGGCTTGTAAAATCTCTTGGGCCGGAAATTTTTGATTGTGACGGATGATTTCCTTCACCCTTTCTTTACCAAATTTTTCATCTGCGTTATTTACGGTTTCCCATATGCCATCGGTTCCGATGAGCATAATCTGCCCGCTTTCCCATGTTGAATGATAATCCTGAAATGACCATTGATCGTCGATGCCGATGGCGGTTCCTTTGCCTTTAAGCTCATCGAATGAATCGCTTGACGGATCATAAACAATGGCCGGATCATGCCCGGCGCGAACCCATTGCAGTTCTTTTTTGGGCGGATCAATCAGTATGAAAAAAAGGGTCATAAAACTCCCGCTATCAGAGGTGTCAAGGCATAACATGCGGTTTACATCGTTTATCATTTGCGAAAGGCCGCCGGGCTGAGATACTCTGCAGCGCAACAGGGCACGGGCAGTGGTCATTAACAGGGCAGCTGCAATACCATGCCCCACCACATCACCGACGGCGATGCCGATTCTCTCAGTACCGAGCTCCTTAAAGCTAAGAAAATCAAAATAATCCCCTCCGGTTTCATCACAGTAAATACATTTACCCGCAATATCCAGGCCTTCAATATTTACAGATTTTTGAGGAAGGAAATTCTGTTGAACTTCCATGGCTAAATCCAATGCTTCTTTCAACCGCATGCGCTCTTCAAGCTGTTGCGTCATGGCATTAAAACTGCGGGTCAATTCGCCAACTTCATCTTGAGTTTTTACAGGCAGGGTCTCACCAAAATCACCTCCGGCAATTCGTTTTGCGGCCTGGGAGACTTCTTTGATTGAAAAAACGGTCCGTCCGGTCACAAACCGTATCAGTAAAAGTATCAACACAATAAAACCGGCCCCAATGATAAAATAAAATAATCGTAAACTGGCTATGGAAGCTAAAATTTTCTTGCCGGGGGCTATCATGACGAGATTCCACGGTGCTTTTTTAAGTTTGTAAAAGCCGCTGACCTCGGATGGGATTTGTCCCTTGCCTAAAAAAGCACCAAAGGACATTGACATGATACCAAACAGAGTTCGCTGCTCTAATGGATCATTATTGTCAGCCAGGCGCTTACGATTTTCGGTCAGCGTACTGGTAAGTATTTTGCCGGAATCATCCACCAAAAAGGCTTTGTTGCTTTCCCACCAGCCCGATGCAATAATATTTTCAATTAAGTAGTCAAATTTAAGCACGACTTCCAACCGGCCGATGGCTTGACCCTTTTTGTCGATCAACTCTGAAATGAGTGATACGGTTTTGTTTTTTTCAAGCGTGTCATAACGCGGCGCTGTAATATCGGCTATTTGATGGCCATAAAAGCCCATCATTCCTCGATTTTTTGCCGACATGTTAGTGTGTTGGCCCGGCATTTTGGAGCCAGCAGAGTCGTGTTCCAAAATCAAATTAACGCGAATAACCCCCTCCAGCTTTTTTAGCTGCTCGATAATCCACTCGTGTTGGAGGTGATGATTTAAGCTCTGCCTGGCCTGATGAAACATTCGAATCCATTCCATTATACGGCTCAGTTTCATATCTACAGTGTGCGCTGCTCGCTGAAGCTTAAGGATGGCCGCCTCTCTCCACTCGCCGATCAGGCTGTCTCTGGCGTACGAATATCCCGTTACTCCCATGCCGATTAATAGCAGAAACACGGGAAGGAGCATAAATATCGTAAGGCGCTGTTGAATGCTTTTGGGCCGAAACATGTTCATTTCTTCCGGGGCCGAGGTTTTGGGGGCATTTTATATCCCTTCCACAGCCCGTAGATTGCAGGCACCACAACCAGCGTCAGAATGGTGGCACTGACCATGCCGCCGACCATGGGCGCGGCAATACGCTTCATCACCTGAGATCCGGTGCCGTGTCCCCATAAAATAGGCATGAGTCCTGCTGTTGTCGTAATGACAGTCATCATAATGGGTCTTACCCGCAATGCAGTGCCTTCGATAATGGACTCTCGCAAATGAGTTCGATTGAATTTATCCCCAAATCGTGATTTAAATTTACCATAAGATTGATCCAAGTAGACGAGCATTATGACCCCGGTCTCAGCTGCAACTCCGGCTAAGGCAATGAAGCCCACGCCAACGGCGACACTCATGTTATATCCCAGAATGTACATAAGCCACAGACCTCCGGTCAGGGCAAATGGCACACTCAGCATAACAATCAGGCTCTCGGTGACGTTCTTAAAATTAAGATAAAGCAACAGAAAAATAATGATAAGGGTCAAAGGAACCACGATCATCAAGCGTTTCTGGGCCCGGATCATGTACTCGTACTGGCCGCTCCAGACCAGGCTGTAGCCGGGCGGCAGCTTGATTTTATCCCGTATCACCTGCTGGGCCTTTTTGACATAGGTGCCCACATCGATGCCGGTAAGGTCTACATATATCCAGGCATTGTTGCGGGCGTTTTCACTTTTAATAGCCGGCGGTCCTTTGACGATGCGGATATCGGCCAGTTGGGTTATGGGTATCTGGGCGCCCGATGGGGTCGGAACCAGGATGCGCCGTAATTTTTCCGGTGTGTCTCGCAGTTCGGACCCGTACCGCAGGTTGACCGGATAACGTTCCCGGCCTTCGACCGTCTGGGTCACATTCATACCGCCGACCGCGGAAATGATGATATCCTGGATATCGCCCACCGTCAGACCATAACGCGCCGCCGCTTCGCGTTTGATTTTATAGTCCAGGAAATTACCGCCGGTGACCCGTTCGGAATAAACACTCAGCGTCCCGGGAACCTCTCTGAGAGCGGCTTCGATTTTTTCACCCACATCGCTTAAAACCTGCAGATCTTCACCCATGAGCTTGATTCCCACCGGGGTCTTGATGCCGGTGGACAGCATATCCACCCGGGTCTTAATCGGCATGGTCCAGGCGTTGGTAAGCCCTGGAAACTGAATGGCTTTATCCAGTTCGGTTACCAGCTGTTCCATGGTCATGCCTTCGCGCCATTCAGATTCAGGTTTCAGCATAATGGTGGTCTCTATCATGGAAAGCGGCGCCGGGTCGGTAGCGGTTTCCGCCCGCCCGATTTTGCCGAATACATGATGAACCTCGGGAAACGTGGCGATGATGCGGTCGGTCTGTTGTAATAATTCCTTGGCCTTGGTGATCGAAATGCCGGGCAGAGTTGTCGGCATGTAAAGCAGGTCACCTTCATTGAGCGGCGGCATGAACTCCGAGCCAATGCGGCTCCAGGGGATGTAAGTCAGGGCCAGAACGCCCACAGCCAGCAGGACGACCAGGATCTTGGCTTTGAGGACCAGCTTTATAATGGGTCGGTATATCCAGATGAGAACCCTATTGACCGGATTCTTTTGTTCCGGTCGGATTTTGCCGCGCACCAAATAGCCCATCAGTACCGGTACGATGGTAATGGCCAACAGCGCGGAACCAAACATGGCATAGGTTTTGGTAAAGGCAAGCGGCCTAAAGAGCCTACCTTCCTGGGCCTCCAGGCTGAACACCGGCAAAAAGCTGATGGCAATGATCAGAAGAGAAAAGAAAAGGGCTGGCCCAACCTCCTTGGCGGCATCCAGGATCAGATCCCAATGGGGCTTTTTCCCTCCCTCGCTTTCGAGGTGCCTGTGCGCATTTTCGATCATCACAATGGCAGCGTCCACCATTGCACCCACAGCGATGCCAATGCCGCCCAGACTCATAATGTTAGCGTTGAGTCCCTGACGCTCCATGATAATGAAACTAATGAGAACAGCTACCGGTAGGGTAAAGATAATTACAAAAGCGCTGCGCAGGTGGAGCAAAAAAATAAAGCATACCAATCCCACAACAATCATTTCCTCGGTAAGCGTCTTTTTCAGGTTTTCGACAGCCCGCAGAATCAGACCCGAACGATCGTATACCGTCTTGATGCTTACCCCTTCAGGCAGACCGGCCTTGAGTTGCTCCAGTCTTTTCTTGACATTTTCGATCACCGCCAGGGCGTTTTCGCCATAGCGCATGATAATGATGCCTCCCACGACCTCGCCCGTGCCGTTGGAGTCAGCCAGGCCGCGCCGGAGCTCCGGGCCGATTTTGACGACAGCCACGTTTTTTAAAAGAATCGGTATACCCCGCCGATCGACTCCCAGGGGGATGTTGTAAAGATCGTTTATACTTTTGATGTAACCCAGACCCCGCACCATAAACTCGGTTTCGCCCATCTCCACCAGCTTGCCGCCCACATCATTGTTGCTGCGCTGGATGGCTCTCTTGATTTTTTGCAGCGGAATGTTGAAAGCCACCAGTTTGTTGGGATCCACAATTACCTGGTACTGTTTAACAAAACCTCCGATGGAGGCCACTTCGGCCACGCCGTTGACGCTGGTGAGTTCATAGCGCAGGTACCAGTCCTGGATGGAACGCAGCTGAGACAGGTCATGGTTGTCACTTTCGAGAATGTACTCGTAAACCCAGCCCACACCGGTGGCATCCGGCCCCAGGGCCGGATTAACGCCGTCAGGCAACCGACCGGAGACAAAATTGAGATACTCCAGCACCCGGCTGCGGGCCCAGTACATGTCGGTGCCGTCTTCAAAGATGATATAAACGAAAGAGAAGCCGAAAAAGGAGTAACCCCGCACCACCTTGGCAAAAGGCACCGCCAGCATGGCCGTGGTCAGCGGATAGGTCACCTGGTCCTCCACCACCTGGGGGGCCTGGCCCGGATATTCGGTGAAAATAATGACCTGGACATCGGAGAGATCCGGAATGGCATCCAGGGGGATCTTAAGCATAGCATAGATACCGGCCAAAATGATAAACAGGGTCCCCAGAATCACCAGGAACTTGTTTTTAATGGATAGCTCGATGATTTTTTCAATCATTATTTATTCCTTGGCTCCGGGGTGTTTATTGGATGCTTTCGACTCAAACTTTTTAGGGCGGTGGGAGCGGCTTTCCAGCCGCGATCCATTAAATGTCATGGAACCTATTCGCGGCTGGAAAGCCGCTCCCACCGTAAAAATACATTAAAAGACAGCCCTTTCGTGTACTAGTGCCCCCCGGGCTCACGCTTGCGCAATTCCAGCATTTTCTGGATGGCCTCCCGCAGGCGGCTTTCAGAATCAAGCATAAACTGAGCGGACAGTACAATTTCTTCGCCTTCGCTGAGGCCTTCCAGCACCTGAAACTCGTTGTCATTGCCTTCAAGGCCGATATTGACTTCCCGGGGCTGAAACTTGCCCTTGCCGAGGGCCACAAAAACAATTTTGCGCACCCCGCTGTCAATCACCGCCTCCTGCGGGATGACCAGGCTGTCTTTGGCAACCACGGATTTCAGGTCTATGTTGGCGTACATGCCCGGTTTGAGCTGGTAGCCGGGATTGGGAAATGCCAGACGAAGTTTGGCGGTGCGGGTTTTAGGATCAAGATAGGGGTAGATAAAAAGCACCTTGCCCTTAAAACGTTTGCCGGGAATATAGGCCAAATCCATGTCGGCGGCCATGCCCTTGCGCACCCAGGGCAACTCGTACTCATAAACATCCACAGCCACCCACACGCTTGAAAGATCGACGATCTCGTATTGATGTTCTCCCGCTTTGACGTAATGACCTTTAAAGGCCTCCTTTTTGGTGACCACTCCGGCGGCCGGAGAGTAAATCGTCAGTGTTTTTTGCACCCTCCCGCTTTTTCCGATTTGGGAGATCTGTCTATCCGTCAGGTCCCAATATCGCAGGCGGGTGCGCGAGGCCTCAAGCAGGCGCCGGGATCCCTCCCGTACGCGGGGATAGGAACTATTGGACAAACGGCTGTATTGATTCAGGGCCAGCAAATATTCCTCCTGGGCGGTCACCAGCTCGGGGCTGTAAATTTCAAAAAGGGGTTGGCCTTTTTTGACGTCTTCCCCCACGAAATTGACGTAAAGCTTTTCAATCCAGCCGCTGAACTTCGTAT
>JAIVWA010000155.1:0-8925 GCA_049190255.1 Gammaproteobacteria bacterium
CGAAGGCCGGATTGTCTAACTATCTGTAACTACTTGAAATTATTAAGGGCAGCCTTTTTGGAACCACCGATTTAATTCCGAGCCAATTCCACCGGTATAGATCGATACCAAAGGCACCGGTAAAACAATACCATATTATTCCACCATAAAAAGAGAGAAGATCTCCATTTAGTTCCGCTAATTTTCTGTGATTTTCAGCCCTGATATAATTCATTTCATTTTTTTATTCCTGCCGCTTTTAGCATTCCCGATCCTTTTATTCTTGACAACGATCTTATCCAATAAATCCTTTTAATTCGTATTAATTCCTCTTTGTTCGTGTAATTGTTCTATTTTATTGCCATTTTCTCTTAAGAGGAGAAAATGGTGATGGAACAAATCCCTTGTTTTTATTGCGGTGGTTTTTTTGATCCAAGTCCAAGGCACAAAAATCAGAGCGCCTGTAAGAAAGTAAAATGTCAAAGGGCCAAAAAAGCGGCCTGGCAAAGACATAGGATAAAGACTGACCCTATCTATGCCGCCAACCAGGAAAGCAGCCAGCAACAATGGATCAATTCCAACCCCGGCTATTGGAAAAAGTATCGCAAGAAAAACCCTGAAAAGGCCGAAAGAAATCGAATTACCCAAGCCATGCGCAACCGCAAGGCCAGATCTTCACCTGACGCAACCAAGATGGATCCAGCGTTGATTGCAAAGATGGATGCGTCAAAATCCGATAATTTCCAGATACTTGGCCAGTTTTGGCTGCTTCCGGTGATTGCAAAGATGGACGCGTTAAAAGTCAATATCATCAAGATTCCAATCTGTTACCCCTGATTGCAAAGATGGATTGGTTAGCTGATTGGCTCCAAGGCTGATAATCTTGGCGCAAATTGCCTAAAAAAGGAGGCGGCTATGATTAGAAAAAAAATCATTAACCCGGATCGCATCCGGAGCATCAAGGGCGGATTTAGTTTTATCCCGCATCGATTTGTCACCGATGGATTTTTATCCTCACTGGCTCCAACCCAACTGCTTTTGTATTTGTTTTTGGTGCTGGTCTCAGATCGCTACGGACTTTCCTACTACGCTTATGACTCGATCTGTTCTTTGCTCCAACTGACACTGGATGATTACATCCAGGCCAGAGACGGCCTTTTAAAAAAAGATCTGATCGCATTTGACGGCACGCTTTTTCAAGTGTTGGAACTGCCAGCCAAAGCTCAGCCACCCAGCAGTTCAAAGCCTGATGGACGTCTGGCTGTTCAAACGCTTGCCAGCCAGCTTTTTAAGGAGGTGTAAGATGAAAATAGATAAACGCACGATTTTTGAGATTCATCGACTTAACGATTTGGGGTGGTCAGAACGCAAAACCGCAAGGTATCTTAGGGTAAGTCGGCCATCGGTTAACAAATACCTTATCAACCCGGATCTATCCCCAGCCAAACGATCCCCAAGGTCGTCCAAACTTGATGCGTATCGGGATCTTATCAAAGAGTTTGTTGAGCAAGATTCGCAGGTCAAAGCACCGGTGGTCTTACAACGGCTCCGAGACAAAGGCTTTGATGGCAAGATCACCATTGTTAGAGATTATCTGCAAAAACTCAAAGGCTCCCAGTCATCGCCCCGGGCCTTTATTCGCTTTGAATCCCCACCGGGCCGGCAAATGCAGATCGACTGGGGCCATTTTGGACACCTGCAGTATCAAGACACCAAGCGCAAACTGTATGCACTGGCGGTCATCGAGTCATATAGTCGCATGCTGTATGTGGAATTTACCCATAGCCAGAACCAATCGGCTTTACATCAATGCTTGTTGAACGCCTTTACGTTCTTTGGCGGTACGGCCCACGAGATTGTCGTGGATAACATGCTTACAGCGGTTATTGAACGACAGGGACCTCTGATACGTTTTAATGATGCGTTCTTGACGTTTTTGATTCCCTTTAAAATGGTCCCAATCGCCTGCAATCCTGGAGCTCCCCATGAAAAAGGTAAGATCGAATCTGCCATAAAATATCTGCGCCGAAACTTCTGGCCGCTGCGGACATTTACCGATCTTTGCGATGTGAATCGACAGGTGAGAAAATGGCTTGATACCGTGGCCAATGTTCGTGTTCATCAAACCATTTTAAAACGTCCGGTAGACCGGTTTGTAGATGTTTGCCTCAGACCGCTTCCCGAGTTGATTGCCGATAGCAGAGAAACTCAAACGTTGAAAGTCTACAAAGATTTTGCTGTTCGCTTCGACGCCAACACCTATACCACACCCCCGTGGGCTATTGGCAAACAAGTTACCTTAAAAGCCGATCAGCAAACCGTCATCATATTTTATCAGCACAAGAAGATCGCTGTTCACGACCGTTGCTGGCAACGGGGACAACGGATTGAAACCCCGACTCACAAAGAGCAGGTCAGAAAGCTGCAACGCAAACTCTGGCTGGATAAAGACATCGCTGCCTTCTCATCGATAGGTAAAGAAGCGCTGACATACCTGCAAGCCCTTTCTCAGGCAAGGCAGCCGATTAAAAAGAATGTCTCAAGGCTGCTTTCTTTAAAAGACGATTATGGAACCACATCGATCATTTACGCGCTTAAAAGAGCTTTGGTCCATAACGCCATCGGTGCCGACTACATCGAAAACATCCTTTACCAGGAGATGACACCGAAAAAACAGCATCCGCCGGTCCGGTTAAAAAAAGAAGCACTCAATAACATCCGACTGCCCGAACCTTCATTGGCAGAATATGACGCCCATGTCATCAAAAGGAGTAAAAAGTGAATATCGAATCCGTTGTAGAAAAATGCAGAGCGCTCAAGTTAAAGGCTATCGCCGATAATCTTCAGCAAACCATTATTCTTGCCGAACAAAAAAACTGGTCGTCGCTTCAGGCAATAGACCATCTTTTTACTCTTGAGCTGGAACTGAGAAGAAAAAACAAAATCGACCGTTGTTTTAAACAATCAAAGCTCTATGAAACACCCACCATCGACCAGTTCGATTTTAATTATCATCATTCGCGCAAAAAGCAGAAAACCCGAATCTTGAACCTTATGGATCTGGAGTTTGCTGAGCACAAAAAGGATATCATTTTGATTGGTAATCCGGGCGTAGGAAAGAGTCTTCTGGCCAAGTGCATCGCCTACGCGGCCACACAGGCCGAACAAAAAGTCCTGTTTACTACTGCTATGGATATGATCAATCATCTGGTCGCTGCTGAAGCAGACCACTCACTGCTCAAAAAACTCCACTATTATCAATCACAGGAACTCCTTGTCATCGATGAGATTGGTTATCTTTCCCTGGGCTCACAGGGATCAAATCTGTTCTTCCAGGTTGTCAGTGCAAGGCACGAGAAAAGGTCCACCATCATAACGACCAATCGGCCCTTTGCCCAATGGGGAGAAATATTTGATAACACCACTGTAGCCACAGCGATCGCCGACCGCCTTGTTTACAACTCGGAAGTCCTTATCATGGAGGGACCAAGCTATCGAAAGAGGGCAAAGAATCAAGCTGAATAAATACAAATAAGGGCACCACCACAGCTCCCTTCATCGGTCACATTCGCGATTGTCGTCCGGCAACGCATTGCACAGCTATGTCCAATCAATATGCTGGTTTACTTTTAAAGCGGTGGTTTTGGTACACTTCTTAACCGGCGTTTACAGTCAAATAGTATAGGTCAGGGCAGATAAAACATAAATGTAGCCGATAGATTTATTTTTTCTCATAATGTTGGTTAAATTAGTTCGGGTATCATTTAGGGTAGTGCGCCGTAGAAAATAGGGAAATGAATACCCGGATTATACCCTATTTGGCTTTTTATTTTTGCTTCTATAAGCCCATTCCTCAATTCGGAAAATTAAATATTCGTATTAAAATAAAGGACATAGCTTAAATCTTTTTAGTGTCCCCATCGGGGATGGTTGAAACCCCTCGCCTTTAGGCGAAGTTAAAGTGAGCGACATGACCGAAGGTTATGAGCCTATATAAAATAGGAATCATCCTTTAATCTTTAGTCGGCTTCAGCCGATCAACGAACCCACCGTCTTCCAGACGGTGGTCGTTCAGTTTCTTTTTTGATTTGACCGGCCGTTTTTTTGGCCGGCGGCTGGACTGACACCTGAAATCTTCGCCACTGGTTTTCTGGAGAAAATATGTACCAACCCCGCACCTACCGTAATCTAATTGATTCCCCAAAACTGCTTCCCTATCGGGTGGTCGTAAAAGAAACCGATCTTATGGTGTATACGGCAACCCGGCTGGAGGATGAAACCCAAGATCTCGTGCTGGAGCAAAGAGGCTATGTCGAAGCATTTATCAAAACCCATCCCGACTTTGCCAAGGCACTTAATCCCTGGCGGCTTGAGGGTCCGGCACCGGGCATTGTCAGGGATATGGTCAAAGCCGGTGAGTTGGCCGGGGTCGGGCCGATGGCGGCTATTGCCGGTGCCATCGCCGAGCAGGTGGGTCTCGGGCTGCTAGAACTGACCGATCAGGTCATTATCGAAAACGGAGGGGATGTTTTTATAAAAACGAATTCATCCGTAACAGTAGGAATATTTGCAGGTGATTCTCCTTTGAGTTCGCGCATCGGCATTCGGATGAAAAGCAGACCAGGGCCTTGCGCTGTCTGTACGTCATCCGGTACCATTGGACATTCATTGAGCCTTGGAAACGCAGATGCCGTATGTGTGGTTGCCGATTCATGTCCGGTTGCAGATGCCGCCGCAACCGCCATCGGCAATCGGGTTGACTCAGCAGCAGATATTGAAACCGCCATAGAAGCCGGCAAAGGTATCGAAGAAATACGAGGCCTGGTGGTCATCGTGGGTGAAAAAATTGGTATCTGGGGCGATCTGGAAGTAGTTTCAGCGGCTGGCAGGACTTAGTACCGCAACAATATTTGTGGATAAATGCACTTAGTCGGTTTTCTGACCGGAAAAAAGGGTTGAGTTTTAATTCATAACAGCGTAAGTTAAAAGGCTCAAACGTAACCTTGACCGTGTGAACGCCTGCTGACTGAGGTAACAGCGCCGTGAAAACAATGTGGGCACCCTGGCGCATGGAGTACATTCTGGCCGAAAAGGAAGAAGGATGTATATTCTGTGACGCCCTTTCTGAAAACGCCGACCTGACCCTGTACAAGGGAATCGACACCCTGGTGGTGATGAATAAGTTCCCCTATATCAACGGTCATCTCCTGGTTGCACCGCTCAGGCACCTGTCCAGTCTGGATCAACTCGACAAACGCGAAATGGGCGAAATGCTGGCCACCGTAGAACGGTCGGTTGATATTTTGAAACAGGTAATGAAGCCCGACGGTTTTAATGTCGGGCTGAATCTGGGAATGGTCGCCGGAGCCGGAGTCGAAGACCATCTGCATTTTCATATCGTTCCCAGGTGGTTGGGCGACACCAATGCACTGACTGTTTTTGCAGATGTCAGAGTCATTCCGGAACACATTAAAGCCACCTATGATAATTTAAAACCATATTTTAACAACCTGGGCCGGAAAAACAATGACGATTGACCCGCCTGCGGCGGATTCAACATTCGACATTGTTAAGGGACTAACTTAACAAAATTAAATGGAGAAATTGCATGAAAAAAGCCACTCTGATCATCTGGGCGATTATTGTTGGAGTGATGGCACTGTTGATTTTTCAAAATCAAGACGTCTTTATGAAAAATGTGTCGTTGGGGGTCAACCTCGGTATCTTTGAAATGTACAACACGCCGGAATTACCCATTGCGGTCATGGTATTACTGTTCTTTCTGGCCGGGTATATCCTGGCATACCTGTTCAACGCTTCAGCCCGCTTCAAAGCCAGACGCAGCATTAAAAAGTTGAATACCACGATAGCATCTCACAGCCAGGAAATGGCCGGATTAAAGGGTGAAATTGATTCCTTAAAAGGAATCGAGGCCTCGGCAGCAGATCAGGCACCCGAATCAGAAATTGACATGGCTAAAACCCAGATAATTTCAAATGACAGCCTGGCAACAAACCCTGCTGAGCAGACAGGCGGGTTTTCCGTTGATAAACAGACCGACAATCCGGAGGAGGAATCAGAAGAGAAAAAAATATAACATCTTGAAATTTCTACTACTTGATGAAAGTATGGCGAATTTATTCCGATGATAACGCACAACGCGCAACCGGCAGCATGTAATAAAGTAAACAGAATTCATTCTGCCAGAAATCCTTTTAAGACGCGAACCCTGAGTAGAAGTTCCCCGATCAATCCATGAGCCCTCCCAAATCCACCCCGATGATTAAGCAGTACCTGTCCATCAAGGAGCAGTATCCGGATGCGATACTTTTCTACCGGATGGGTGATTTTTATGAAATGTTTTTTGAGGATGCGCAAATAGCTTCCCGTGCCCTTGAGATTACCTTAACTTCGCGTAACAAAAATGCCGAATCCCCCGTTCCCATGTGCGGTGTCCCCCATCGTGCGGCCCGGAGCTATATTGCCCGCCTGATCGACAAGGGATACAAAGTGGCTGTTTGCGACCAAATTGAAGATCCGGCCAAGGCTGACGGTCTGGTGAAAAGGGATGTGGTCCGCGTCATCACCCCCGGAATGATCATTGAAAACGAACTGCTGGACGAACGATCCAACAATTATGTTCTGGCTATAAAATGCCGGGACGAGTTGACCGGCCTTGCCTTTCTGGATATCTCCACCGGGGCCTTTCGGATAACGGAATCAAAAGATGCGGATGTCATCATCGAGGAAATTCAACGTATCTCGCCCAGTGAAATCCTGTTGCCGGAGTCCTCGAAAGCGGACCCGGATTTTTTACCCATCGCATCTATCTTAACCGAAACATCGCTATCCTATCTGGACGACCGGGAATTTGAGTTTAAAAGAAGCTATGAGAGGCTGACAGATCAATTCAAAACCATTTCCCTGGAGGGTTTTGGCTGCGAAAACTGGAAGGCCGGTATCTGCGCGGCCGGTGCGGTGGTCTTTTACATTCGCGAAACACAAAAGCAAAAATTAGAGCATCTGACGCGCCTGGAAACCCACCGGCTGGATACCTACTTAATGGTTGATGAATCAACCTGGCAAAATTTGGAGTTGTCCAGCAATATTCGAACCGGCTCCCGACGTGCCACGCTGCTGGCGGTTATTGATCATACCTGTACTGCCATGGGAGCCCGGCTGCTGGCTCAATGGATGCGATACCCCCTGATCGATATAAAAGAGATTGGTTTAAGACATGACGCCGTCGGTCAAGCAAAAGACACCATGCATACCCGCAAGGATATTCGCGAGGCGCTGAAATCAGTTTATGACATTGAACGCATCGGTAATAAAATTGTAATGGGACATGCCAATGCAAGGGACCTGGTGGCATTGAAGCGTTCTCTGGAGATGCTTCCGGCAATGGAATCATTGCTGTCGGTATTAAAAGGCACGTTTTTCCGCTTACCTGAAAAAATTGATAATTTATCAAAACTGGCCGATCTCATTGATCGATCGATACGGGAAGATGCCCCGCCCACGATTAACGAGGGCGGAATCATTAAAACCGGTTATAACCAGGCCCTGGATGAATTGGTGCAGATCAGTCGAGATGCAAAAGGCTGGCTGGCCCAACTGGAGGTACGGGAAAAAGAGAGCACCGGGATAAACACATTGAAAGTCCGATACAACAAAGTGTTTGGATACTACATCGAAATTCCCAAAAGCCGTTCAGGTTCTGTCCCGGCAAATTATGTCCGCAAGCAGACCCTTGTCAACGCCGAACGGTATATTATCGATGAGCTTAAAACATTTGAGATGAAGATTCTGGGCGCCGAAGATCAACGGGCGACCCTTGAATACGAAATATTTAACGAAATTCGAAATGAAGTTGTTAAAAACAACCCGAGCATACAGAAGACAGCTCGATTTTTAGCTCGCCTGGATTGTGTGACCAATCTGGCCGAGGTCGCCGCTCAAAATGATTACCGCCGTCCTGAAATGACCACCGATGGGGGCATCTTCATCCAGGATGGTCGTCATCCGGTGGTGGAAAAGATGATTACCGCCGAGCGCTTTGTTCCCAACACGGTTAAAATGGATGATACCGACAATCAGATTCTGATCATCACCGGACCCAATATGGCCGGTAAATCCACGGTTCTGCGCCAGGTGGCCCTGGTCGTCATCATGGCCCAGATGGGTGCCTTTATTCCTGCCGCCCGGGCGAAAATCAGCATAACGGACCGGATTTTCACCCGTGTCGGGGCCCTCGACAATCTCTCTCAAGGGCAAAGCACTTTTATGGTGGAAATGCAGGAAACTGCCAATATCCTCAACAATGCCACCGAAAAAAGTCTGGTGATTATGGATGAAATTGGGCGGGGAACCAGCACTTTTGATGGGCTCAGCATTGCCTGGGCAGTGGCTGAATATTTGCACGATTTAAACAGCAGGGGAGTTAAGACGCTGTTTGCAACCCATTACCACGAATTAACCCAGCTTTCCCAAACCAAACCGAGGGTGAAAAACCTCAATATTGCCGTTAAAGAATGGAATGATGAAATTATCTTTTTAAGAAAGCTGGTGCAAGGCGGAACCAACCGCAGTTACGGTATCCAGGTTGCGCGCCTGGCCGGTATCCCACACCCGGTGATTGACCGCGCCAAAAGGATTCTTTACAAAATTGAGCAGGGAGATTACAATTCCAGTGGATCGCGCGGCTTGATCAACGGGGATAGACCCACGGCCAAGGGCCCGGTGCAGCTTGACCTTTTTGGCAAGACAGAAAACAAGCTCATCACAGAATTAGTCCAAGCAGATATTTCCCGAATGACGCCTTTGGAAGCATTGAACTTTTTAAACGAATTGCAGGAGAAACTCAAGAGCTGAGAGGATGGTCAGTGGTTTGTTGTTGGTTGTCCGTTGTATCAATATAACGGTCAACTGACATTTTACTCAAAT
>JAIVWA010000156.1:0-8876 GCA_049190255.1 Gammaproteobacteria bacterium
AGTTGCGGTCACCTACGCGGGGGGAACCGTATGTGTACAACCCCTGTACATTACCGTATCGGTCGGCTGCAAGCGTTGCCAGAGCGGCGCCCAAACTGTGCCCGGTCAGCCAGATCTTCCGATTGTTTTTCTGCAGATTCGAAATATGATCTTCAAGTTTATCCCAGATCTCATCCAGTGCAATCTTAAACCCTTTGTGCACGTTTCCGCCCTGTCCCCACGGTTCCGGTACGAAGTTGAAATTTGCCATCCAGTCCGAAAATATATAGCCGACGTTGGAATCGCCTTCTCTGAGCCTGGCTTCGGATCCTCTGAAAGCCACAACAGCAAATTTATCGTTGCTGGCAACATAACACTGGGTCGTTTTGCCATCGAAATACTCAACTTCCTGAAAGCCTGCGTTTTGTTTGAACTTTTCAGTAGCAAACTCTTTGTCCGCGTACACGAGGGTGGCCGCTTCAATCAGCCACCAGGCATTGACAATATCAAATATGTTTGATTCATAGCGGAAGGGAATCTGAGTGCAATCTTTAAAATACTCATAGTCCAGATAGGGCGGCGCAAGGTTATTCAAAGTTGTTTCATACAACTCTTTTTTAATTAATCGGGACATGATTTTTCCCTCATCCAGATATCGCTGAATGGAGTAGAAGTTGATTGGTTGACATGTTGAATGGTTGATTACGGTAAAAGGATTAGAAAAAGTATAGTTGATAGGTTTACTGGGTGATTAGTTGATTAAGGTTAAAGGATGATATCTATTCAAAACAGTAAGCTTATTCAACTCAGTCAACCCAATCAATTTAATAAACTTAATTAACTCAGTCAACTTAATCAACTCAATCAACTATTTATACCCGAAACTCCCTCGATTTTAGAGCACTGTGCCAGCGTTAACCTTAAGGGTGCCTAAACATATTATCTTCTTTGCCATCCCTGCAATCCCCAGATCAAGGTTACCAGGGCCAAAGCGCTGATAAAGGCTGAAACCATGCTGGTGGCCTGGATTCCCCCGATCAGCCAAACCGGGCCGCCGATTAAAGCGCCTGCCACCCGACCGAGTCCGGCTGCTCCCAGATAAGTTGCCATCATGGTCGCACGGGCCTCGGGCAACAGTTCGGTTGCCATGGACACGCTGGCGACAATCATAAATTCAAACGCTACGAAGATGAGAAACAGACTCACAAAGGCCATCGTAATCGTCAGGCCGAGAAAGGGCAGTATGGCATAAAAGATAATGCAGACGGCCAGTCCGATCACCACCGATCTCTTTAATCCAATACGATCCGCCAGAGTGGCCGTCATGGTTTCGCCCAATAATTCGGCCAGGCCAATGGCACTGGTCCCAAGGCCCAGCGCGACGATACTCAAACCAAATGATTCTTCCAGCCAGGCGCCATAGACGACAAACAGGTTGTCATTGGCCGCACTGACCAGAAATATGAACGCCAGTGCTCCCCGTGCGGTTTTTTCCCGCAACACCCGTTGCCAGGCGGTTTTCAGGTTGATTTTCGATTCCTGCCCGGCATGGTCTTTATTTGCTTTGGGTATCAAAACAACCAGCGCGGCGATTCCCAGCAAGGCCAGCACGCCCATTAAAAAGAAAGGGGATCGCCAGCCGAACTTATCTATGACGATTGCCAGGGCCGGTATGCCCAGCAAGGCACTGCCGGCCCAGCTATACTCAAGAAATCCGATCGCAAGTCCGCGGCGCCGGTAGGGCACCTGTTCACTGATGTAGGCTTGCACGGCCGGGTCAAAAACGGCTTTGCCCAGGGCCGCCAAAAAAAGGGCGACCAGAACAACCGCATACAATGGAAGAAAACCGGAAACCAGCAGCCCCACGGCCAGCATGGTCATTCCCGCGATCATCATCAGGCGATATCCGAGGCGATCGGTAACCGGTCCAATAAAAACAGCCAGGACGCCGATAGCCCAATTCAACGCGATCAGCGAAGTGATGGCCGTCAGGGGAACGCCCAGTCCCCTGCTGAGAACCGGTGCGAAGGGATAGACAAATCGTCGGGATGTATTCAGGATGAATCGGCACAAAACGGCCACACCGATGTTTAATACCAGTCGGGTGGCAGGTTCCTGAGGTCTATGCGCATCGGGCGTATTTGACATAAATTAACATCTCGCAGTTTCTACAACTTTTCCAATATTCTCTCCGAGCCGTAGGATCTACGAGCCGGGGACCAGCATTCCAACATTCCCTCCGGGGCGTAGGCCCTACGGGCCGGAGGCCGGTTAGGGCGAAGCCCCGAACTCGTATGAAACTCCGCCTGCCCGGCTTCCTGCTCGTAGAGCTTACAGCTCGGAGAGAACAGTGAAAAGATTGAACGTTGAATATTGATGACGCTCCGCTTTATCTATTTTAAGAACAGCGAACCGCAGAATATCGAATATCGAACCGCAGAATGTCGAAGGGTGGAATCGCTTTGCTCAGTCTTTTTTAAAATAGACAGAATTCATTACTTCGACATTCGACATTCATTATTCGATATTCGATATTCGCTTTTTCAGAGTTTCTTTTTCGATCAGACTGGCCGTTTTTCAGGCCAAGGCGGCGCTCGTATGAAACTTCATCTCTATGTCGCAAAATCAAAGGTGCCCCAATCGTCCTCGTCGTCGAAATTTCCGGCTTATCCGGTTTAGGATCGACTTTTACGTTATCACGATCACGGCAATAATCTTATTGACACGCCTATTGAAAATAATTAATCATAAAAAATTTTACAGGCCCTTGCGGGTCGGCCAATGATAAATAGGGAGAAAAAAATGAACTGGATGATTCAAACTCTCTGGTCCTCCATCGGCAAAAAATTGCTGATGGCCCTAACCGGCCTGGCGTTTTGCGGTTTTCTGGCCGGGCATCTGGCAGGCAATCTGACGATTTACGGCGGAAAAGATGCGTTTAACTCATATGCCGAACATCTGCATGCCCTGGGACCGGTGTTGACCCTGATGGAATGGGGCCTTCTGGTTTTTGCCGTCGTGCACGTATGTGTAGGCCTCACCCTGTTTTATCAAAATTTCAGAGCGCGGACCAGCCGCTATGCCGTCAACAAATGGGCCGGCGGACGAACCATTGGTTCGGCCACGATGCCCTATACCGGAATCCTGCTGCTGACGTTTATCATCCTGCATCTGATAAATTTCCATTTTGTGGACAAAACCAATACGACCGTCTATCAAATCGTAGCCCAAACCTTTGAAAACCCCTTTTATGTCGTCATCTATATCCTGGCAATGATTGTCGCAGCCGTGCATGTCAGCCACGGTTTATGGAGTGCCTTCCAGACAATCGGCGCCAACCACATAAAATATATGCCGTTTATCATGGCCTTGAGTATTATTTTCAGCCTGGCTGTTGGATTCGGTTTTGGTATTATTCCGATTTATTTATCGTTTGCGGGATAGAAAGGAAAAATCATGCCGCTTGATGCAAAAATTCCCGGAGGACCCCTTGCGGAAAAATGGGACCGACATCTTTTTGAGCTAAAACTTGTCAATCCGGCCAATAAACGAAAGTATGATATCATCGTTGTCGGCACCGGGCTGGCCGGCGGTTCTGCCGCTGCAACCCTTGCTGAACTGGGCTATAATGTCAAAACCTTCTGCATCCAGGACAGCCCCCGGCGAGCACACAGTATCGCCGCCCAGGGCGGTATCAATGCCGCTAAAAATTATCCCAATGACGGAGACAGCATCTGGCGTCTGTTTTACGATACCGTAAAAGGCGGTGATTTCAGATCCCGAGAGGCCAATGTGTATCGACTGGCACAAGTCAGCAACCATATCATCGACCACTGCGTGGCCCAGGGGATCCCCTTTGCCAGGGATTACGGCGGCCTGCTGGCCAACCGGTCATTTGGCGGCGCCCAGGTCTCGCGAACCTTTTATGCCCGGGGACAGACAGGGCAACAATTGCTGCTGGGAGCATACAGCGCCTTATCGCGCCAGATCGCTGACGGTAAAGTTCAAATGTTTGCCCGCCGTGAAATGCTGGACCTGGTCGTGATCAATGGCCAGGCCAGGGGTATTGTGGTCCGCAACTTGATAAACGGGCAAATTGAACGCCATGATGCCCATGCCGTCGTCCTGTGTACGGGCGGTTACGGAAATGTGTTTTTCCTTTCAACCAATGCCATGGCTTCCAATGTAACCGCAGCCTTCAGAGTTTACAAAAAAGGGGCCTGGTTTGCGAATCCGTGCTTTACCCAGATTCATCCCACCTGTATCCCGGTTCACGGCACCTACCAGTCTAAATTGACCCTGATGAGTGAGAGCCTGAGAAACGACGGTCGCGTATGGGTACCCAAAAACCCCGGCGACAAAAGGTCTCCCAGTCAAATACCGGAAGCGGAAAGGGACTATTTTCTGGAAGAAAAATATCCGAGTTTCGGAAACCTGGTGCCGCGCGACGTCGCCTCTCGCAACGCCAAGGAGCAGTGCGATATGGGCAAAGGCGTCGGAGAGACGAGGCTGGCGGTTTATCTGGATTTTGCCGATGCCATCAAACGGGACACCAAGGCGGTCATTGAAAATAAATACGGCAACCTTTTTCAGATGTACGAAAAAATTACCGCTGAAGACCCTTACGAGACTCCGATGAGGATCTATCCGGCGGTTCACTACACCATGGGCGGGCTGTGGGTGGACTACAATCTGATGAGCACCATCGATGGGCTATTTGTCATGGGCGAGGCCAATTTTTCAGACCACGGTGCCAACCGCCTGGGAGCCAGTGCCCTCATGCAGGGGCTGGCTGACGGCTATTTTATCATCCCCTATACCATCGGCGGCTATCTGGCCGGTGCAGAATTACCGGATGTTTCCACCGACCATGCCGCTTTTAAAGAAACTGAAAATGACGTTCAATCCCGCACCGATAAGCTGCTTTCCATCAATGGTAAGCGAACCGTCGACGACATCCACAAGGAACTGGGCCTGATTATGTGGGAGTATTGCGGCATGGCCCGCAACAACGAGGGACTTGAGAAAGCCCGTAATCTTATCCAGCAACTGCGGGGGGAATTCTGGGAAAATGTCACTGTTCCGGGGTCCGGTAAAGATTTTAACCAGAGCCTTGAAAGGGCCGGACGCGCGGCCGATTTTCTGGAATTTGCCGAATTAATGATCATGGATGCCCTGGCCCGTCAGGAATCCTGCGGCGGCCACTTTAACGAGGCCTATCAAACCGAAGCACACGAAGCCAGACGCGATGATGAAAATTTCTGTTATACAGCCGCCTGGGAGTTTACCGGCGACGACAAGCAGCCGCAAGTTCACCAAGAGCCTCTGGTTTTTGAAAATGTTGATTTAACTCAAAGGAGCTACAAGTGACCAAAACGATCAATTTTACATTGAAAATATGGCGTCAAAGCGGACCTGACAGCAAGGGCAGTCTTGATACCTACCCGGCCACCGATATTTCAACCGACATGTCGTTTCTTGAAATGCTGGATGTCATCAATGAAAAATTGACCTTGGCGGGCAAAGACCCGATCGCCTTTGATCACGACTGTCGGGAAGGCATCTGCGGCATGTGCGGAGCGGTGGTGAACGGACGCGCCCATGGGCCTGAGAAAGGCACGACCCTGTGCCAGCTGCATATGCGTCATTTTTCAGATGGTGATACCGTGGTTGTCGAACCGTGGCGGGCGAAGGCCTTTCCGATCATCAAAGATCTGGTCGTGGACCGCAGTGCATTTGATATAATTATCCAGGCCGGTGGATTCATTTCGGCCAACACCGGAGGCGCACAGGATGCCAATGCCATCCCGGCACCCCAGGCCGCAGCCGAAAAAGCCATGGATGCGGCCGCCTGCATCGGCTGCGGCGCCTGCGTAGCGGCCTGCCCCAATGCCGCCGCCATGCTCTTTACGGGGGCCAAGATTTCTCACCTGGCCTTGCTGCCCCAGGGACGTCCGGAAGCCGCCAAAAGGGCAATCAATATGCTGAAGACCATGGATCGACTGGGATTCGGCAACTGCACCAATGAAAGGGAATGCGAGGCCGAATGCCCCAAGGAAATTTCCATCGTCAACATTGCCCTAATGAACCGGGAGTTTCTCATGGCCAGCTTTTTTTCAGAAGAAAAGTAGAGGTACGGGTCTTTCGATTGGGGATTTTGGATTTGGGATTTGGGATTTGTGGAAGTCGCTTCGCTCCGTCATTTTTTTGATAGGTCTTTTTAAAATTGATCCGCCGCAGGCGAACCTTAAATATTTCCGCCTTCGGCGGATCAATCTTCAATATTCATTCTTCAATAGTCATTCCTTTTTGCCCAGTATCGTCCCAATAGCCTGAACAAAATTCAGCAGATCAAAGGGTTTCGAGAAAATGTTGGTATAACCCAGGGCGATGATTTCATCCAGCTTGGGGTGCTCCGGATATCCGGTGGTAACGATCACCTTCATTTCCGACAACTCGGGTTCACTGCTGATAATTCGACACAGCTCAAGTCCATCCATTTCGGGCATGAAGATATCCAGAATCAGAAGATCCGGACGATAGGTACCAAGTTTTATCGACGCCTCTAGGCCGTTGGATGCCTCTTCGACCAGGTACTGATAATCCATGGTAAGCGCTTCAATAAGCATCTGGCGGATGGCATCATCATCATCGACTACCAGAATTTTGGCGGCCTGGCCTTTTAAGACAGATGGCAGATAGATTGTAAACGACGTTCCTGTACCCGGCCGGCTATCAAAAATTATTTCACCCTCATGGGCTTTGACCAATGAATAGCTGACAGAAAGGCCAAGGCCGGTGCCTCCTTGAGATTGTTTGTCAGTTATGAAAGGCAGAAAAATTTTTTCAGCAATAGTGGTTGAAATTCCCCTGCCGTTATCCGTGATGCGAATATAAACCCTTCCGTCTTTGTTCCGGAAGCCGGTGGTGACGTCAATCTTTCCCTGATCGTGATCAATGGCCTGAACAGCGTTGATGAGAATATTTAAAATGATCTGTTCGATACTTTGGAGATTGCCGTCAATGTCAGGCAGATTTTCACCGAGTTTGAGATTGACTTCAACAGCTGAGGTCCGCAGGGTGGTTTGCGCCAATCGCATGGCGTTTTTCACGGCGCTGTTCACCTGCAGCGGCGCCTTTTCTACAACATTGGATTGTCGGGAGAAATTTTTTAAATCGGAGACCGTTTTGGCGATCCGATGGGCAGCCATTTCCATATCGGCAACCAGCTGGACCAGATTGTCTGTCAGAAAATCATAGTCAAAACCACCAAATTTTTGGTCCGGCTCCCGCTGCTGGCGTTCTTTTAAAACCGGCATAAAGTCGGCCCATATTTTTTGCAGGAGCGGAATATTGTACATAATCAAGTTGATGGGATTATTGATTTCATGGGCCACCCCTGCCACCAGTGTGCCCAGGGTTTCCATCTTTTGAGCTTGCTGAAGCTGCTGCTGGCTGTCGCGCAACGTTTTTTCGTATTGCCGCTGCAGCGTCTCGAGATGCTCAAGCTGCCGCCGCATAATTTGCATTTCGCTGATGAGCTGGGCCTTGGTTTTTTCCTCGTCATTCATCGAAGACCCCGTCGCTCTTCAGAAAGTGTTTTTTTAACACATTTTTCTACCGTGCGAGCAGGGGCATCAGCGCGAATGCCGGGACAGGAATCAGCCATAATCTGCCAGTTATTTGAATCCACCAGAAGACTTTTCACAAAGGGCCATCGCCGGCACATAAGGGGTTTGACCGGATGAATGGTGCAAAGTTCATCCCAAAAAATACAGTAGCCATCCGTTCGCTGGGCCAATACCGATCTTTGGCCGGATAACTGGCAATATTCGGTCACAAATTTCCGGATATCGGTGCCGATATAGCGGGAAATCGCCTCAATGTCTTTCCGGGTTACGTAGGTCCCGCCATACCCCTTACAGCAATCGCCGCACTGGCGACATTCAAAAAGCGCATCGGGGTCTATGAGTTCAGAGGGCATGTCGGGTCTCCATGGCTCTTTTCAATGTAACCTGGTCCACATATTTGAGATCGCCCCCCATAGGCACTCCGGATGCAATCCGGGTCACTTTAATTTGATGCTTTACCAGAAGCTGGGCGATATAGGACGCTGTCGCCTCTCCCTCAACATTGGTACCGGTAGCCAGCACAACCTCTTTTACCTGATCGTTTGGTATCCGGGTCATCAGCTCCCGGATGCGAATATTCTCCGGACCGACTCCGTTCATGGGAGAAAGCACGCCTGAAAGAACATGATACATTCCCCGAAAGGCGCCCGATTTTTCGATCGCTACCATATCCGCCGGCTGCTCGACCACACATAAGACGGAGGGATCTCTTGCCGGATCACGGCACAACCTGCACAACTCACTGTCGCTAAAAGCAAAACATTTGGAACAAAATCTCACCTTGTCTTTGATATTCAAAAGGCTTTGCGCCAACGCTTCAGCCTCGTGGCGCGGTGCTCGCAAAATGTGCAATGCCAAACGTTCAGCCGTTTTCTCTCCGATGCCCGGAAGCTTGGCAATGTTTTTAATCAAATTTTGAATTGAAGCTGGGTAGTAGCTCATAAATTCCTCAAGAGTAGCTTAATATCGATGGGTCAAAATCAAATAGGCTTTATACCCAATTTGCTTTAGCTCGCATAGAAAATTCGAAATACGAAGCACGAAATCCGAAACAAATCCGAAGCACCAATGTTCTAATGTTCAAAACGTATTAAACCGCCAATCATTTTTCTCATTTGTTTTGGTCATTTGAATTTGGATCATTCGAAATTGTTTCGACCAATTTTATAAAATCAGGCGGTATTCGAATTTCGGATTTATAGTTTTTAAGTTCCGGCTTTTGGCATTGATTTCGGCCAAAAAAACCACCTAAAAAGTTGTGCCTTT
>JAIVWA010000157.1:0-8873 GCA_049190255.1 Gammaproteobacteria bacterium
CAGTGCGGATTTCGGATTTCAGATTTCGGATTTCCCGCGTAGCGGTGTATCCATCCATCACCGGCATTTGGATATCCATGAGCACCGCGTCATAATTGGTTTCCTTTACGGCGTTGACGGCCTCCTGGCCGTTATTGGCAAGGGTGACGTTCAGACCGGCGCCCTCAAGAATTTCCCTGGCCACCTGCTGATTGATCTCATTGTCTTCCACTAACAACACACGAGCTCCCTGAATATGTTTTAAAGCCTCGGCTTCTTGTTCATGTTTCTGCGCAACCCTTGAAGTTTCGGACACCGCTTCGCCAAAGGCCTGCATAATCGAGTCAAAAAGCATCGAGGCATTGACCGGTTTAAGGAGAAAGCCCTCGAGTCCCGCCCCTTCTGCCTGCCGCATGACATCTTCTCTGCTGTAAGCGGTTACCAGAATGATGGCTGGAATTTTGCTCAAACCCGTATGGTTTTTAATGCGCCTTGACGCCTCGATGCCGTCCATACCCGGCATCTTCCAGTCCATAACAACCAACTCGAAAGGTTTATCTTCCTCCGCACTCTCAAGTTCTGTGATTCCCTCTGCGCCGGAGGCTGCCACCGAGACCTCAAATGAAAAAGATTCCAGCATTTCCTGAAAAATGCCCCTTGAGGTGGCATTGTCATCCACCACCAAAACCTTCATGCCCCGCAGATCCTGTGAGGGCTTAAAACGCTTTTTGGCCTTCTCTTTTCCCAGACCAAAATTGGCGGTAAAACTGAAGGTACTGCCCTGGCCGGGTTGGCTTTCGACCCAGATTTCCCCGCCCATCATCTCTGCCAGCCGCTTGCTGATCGTCAGCCCCAGGCCGGTGCCGCCATATTTGCGGGTCGTAGAGGAGTCTGCCTGCGCAAACGGTTGAAACAGCTTGGCAGCTTGCTCCGCAGTCATGCCAATGCCGGTATCATGAACCGAAAATTTTAAGGTGACTTGCGCTTTGTCTTTTTTGATCAATTCGGTGGAGACCACTATCTCCCCCGCATCTGTAAATTTAACGGCGTTGTTGGATAAATTAATGAGAATTTGCCCCAGGCGCAGAGGATCACCGACAAGCGCCGTCGGAACTGATGGATCGGTCTTAAAAAGCAGCTCCAGCCCCTTTTCCTGGGTCTTGATGCCAACCAGGGTCGAAATGTTGTCGAGGGTATCCTCCAGCTGGAAGTCCACGGACTCCATGTCCAATTTGCCGGCCTCGATCTTTGAAAAATCCAGGATGTCGTTGATGATCCCTAAAAGGGACTTGGCGGAAATATCTACCTTTTTAAGGTAGTCGGCTTGCTTGGCGGTAAGATCGGTTTTCAAGGCCAAATGCGCCATCCCCATGATGGCATTCATGGGGGTGCGGATTTCATGGCTCATATTCGCCAGAAAATCGCTTTTGGCTTTGGTGGCATCTTCAGCCTCGCTTCTGGCCTCATCGAGATCTTCCATCATGTTCAGCATGGCCAGGCGGGCGTCATCCAGTTCATTGATGCGTTTCCGAAGGATTGCATTCGTTTTTTTTCGTTCCGTGAAGGCGTCTTTTAATTGCTGGGTCATGCTGTTGAAAGCAACTGAAAAGTCTCCCATAAAATCTACTTCATGGCTGAAATCACCCTTGGCGATCTGTTGTGTGGTCCAGGTCAAATGTCTTAAACTTGCATGCAAATGCTTTAGAGTTTGCAGAATTAACATCTTTCCTTTAGGAGGTGCAAGATTCAGTTCGCCTTTGGACAGGGAGTCAATTGAGTCAGTCGCGCTGTTATATTTATTTATGAATTTGTTTATATAGCCTACCGCCTGTTTGATTTCATTATCAGGATAATCTTCGGGCAGCTCTATGACAGTCGGCTTTTTACCCTTAAGAATCAGATAAAATGCCTCAGTTATCTTGTCTATATCTTCTTCTTTTACATTGAGCATTCGTTTATCCCTTAAGCTACTGACTTAGCTTCAAACCGACAGACTCTATCGCCGGAACACCAGCAATCAACTTCCTTTGTGCTAAAGTTTTTTCCAGTATGCTCAGCAAACAACCCGCTGATGAATCCTTCATCGTAGGTGCAGATGGTTTCATCAGAGGCCGGCAACCCGGAGCAGTCCAGGTCTTCGGCAACGGTCAAGGTGAAGTTCATGTTTTCAAGGTCAGATTTTTCCACCCTTAAAATGCCTATTTTGAGTTTTTTGAGTAATTCCTGGAGTTCGACAACAAATTTATTAAAATCATCTTTTTGGGTTATTAATTCTTTATAAAACTCTTTACCTGCATGCTCACCGGCCTCATAAAATATTCTATCTGCGGTTTCTGCATCGAATTGCTTTATGAGCACATCTCTGAGGGTGAACTGCATCAGCCGGTAAACACTCACATCCATGGTGGATCCTAGATTGGGACGACCCTCACCGATATTTCCAATCATACTCCAGTCAAAGCTTAACTCTTCTCTTTCTTCCTTGAACATCTTTTCTCCTCCCTTAGGTAATTGAACGTCTATGAAATTTTATAACTTATTGACAATATGTTGTTAGAACCGGATGGTTTCAGGTGTCAGGTAGTGGCGGTGTTAAACACTGAAACCTGCGAAATTAGCTTTGAGGTATCCTGAAATCGGAATTCCTTCTTTTTAATAAAATGATTAACATCCTTAATTTTAGGCATTTTAGAGCATTTTAGGCATTTTAGGCATTTGCCACACTTTATTCGACAATCTTGTACTTTTCACCCTGGCCCAGTTGACCCCCTAATTCGTTAATTTCCTGCTTGAGCTGAATCATCTTTTTTTCACGTCCGATCGCCAGTTTACTAAACTGCTCCAGTTCTTCCACATTCCGCCTCAACGCCTTTTCCATGTGCTTGCGTTCGGTGATATCCTGGGCAAAGATGGCCACTCCGATGATAACGCCGCTCTTATCGGAAACCGGATAATAAATATGGTGAAAAACCATTCCGTCGCGAACATCCTCAAAATCTGCCGGATTACCGGTTTGCAGGACACTGTTAAAATGGGCTTTTCTTGATTCACGCAGATTCTGAGGTAAGATATCAAAACGGTTGATTCCAACGAGTTCATTCGGTGCCCTTTGATTTCTGCGCGCGGCAGTCCGGTTTACCGCGATGATAATGCCCTCGCTATCCAGCAGAAGGAGGGATTCCTGGGTAGCATCCAGCAGCCCTCGGGCAGTCGCTCTACTTTCTCGCAAAGTCTTCTCTGCCTCTTTGCGTTCGCTAATATCGCGAAACACAACCACCGTGCCGGCCATGGAACCATTCTTGCGGATCGGAACACTGGTGTATTCTACCGGAAAAGCGGTGCCGTCTTTTCGCCACAGGACCTCGTCGTCCCGGTTGCCGATCGTGCCCCGGGTCAGGCTGTGGTGCATCGGGCACTCCTCTATCGGATAGGGGCTGCCATCGGGTCGGGTATGGTGGATCAGGGGATGGATCTTTTGTCCGATCAACTCATCGGCCGCGAAGCCCAGCATGGCCAATCCGGCTGGATTGATGAAGTTCACCAATCCATCCTTGCCCACGCCAAAAATACCTTCTTCTACGGATTCAAGCAGCAAGCGGCTGCGTTCCTCGGCCTGCTCGAGGCGCGCTTGATTCTCTTTGAGTTCGGCCGTTCTTTCTTCAACCCGAAGCTCCAACTCATCATAGGACTTTTGCAACGCCCGGTTGGCGCGTACATCAATCAACACCGCAAACAATAATGAACCCAGCGCAAGTAGAACCGTAACTCCTAAAACGATAATGATCACGGCTCGCGCCGTGTAATAAGGGCTTAATGCTTCAGATTCTTCGATTTCAGTGGTCAGCCCAAAATCCAGCTTTTGATCCCACAACCAGGTTCCATAGACTCGAATCCCCCTGTAGTTTCGGTATCCCTGTACGTTCAGACCGGATTTCCCCTTCGTTGCCTGCTCGGCCATAAAGGTCAGCGGCTGTTGGTATCCGGGAACCGAAGGAGAAAATCCGGCAACCATGTTGCCGCCCGGATCACGTATGCTGATGGATAAAATACCCCTTTGGCCCTCATCAATCAGACCGATTTTGCGTAAATCTTCATCAAAACGGCTTTCGGAGAGCAACTTGGCATATTTGCTAAAAGCATATGTCTCCCCGGTTTTCCCGATCCGTCCCAGTTGAATGAGTCGTGTAAAATCCTGTGCCGGGTCGATCTGTCGTGCGACCGTTGCGATGATTTGACCCTGATCATCTTTAATCGGTGCAACGAAGAACATGGCCGGAAGGCTAGCCACCTTATTACCGGAAGATGAAATTAATTCCACATCGGACCACATGGGAGGGACCAATACAGTCTCACCCTGAAATGCTCGGTTGAGAAGATCCAAGGCTTGAGAGGCAATACGATTCTTAGACCCTAGGTTTTTATCACTCATGGATGCGATATTGACAAAATCAGGGGAAATAATAAAAAATCCGGCCTGTCCAAAGCGGTCTTTATTTTGCAGAAAAAATTCACGTAATTCGAATAAAACCCCACTTTCTGATAAATCTTTGCGGCTTCGAGCCACCTCTATTTGGCGTTCGGCCAGAGACACCAATCGAGGTTCGTCGGCCAGCTGGCTAAGTTGAAATTTTCCGCTTTCTACCCAAAGGTTCAGCGATTCCTGAGTCGTTTGAAGAACGATCTCGAGGGCTTCTCCAACGTCCGCTTTAATTTTTTCCTGCACCCGGTTAAGAGAGAACCATGCCAGTACGATTACCAGCGCGATGAAAACGCAGGCTAAAACTACTAAAATGTTTAGTTTTGGGGTCGATCCGGATGGGGGCGCAAGGGGATCTTTTCTGAGACTCTTTGACAGCCATCGGGACATAATGTGCCTCTCAAATTAAATACTAAAGAGTCTACTCAGCATTTCCCTGTCCAGGGATGTATATTTGCTTATCAAGTAATAGCCATGATTGGCGAACTTTTAAACAAAGACTGCACAGATAGGTTTTGGGGAGAATATTGCAAGCGATGGAACTATCAATAACATTGACATGTGAATTGTACAATAACAAATTGATTTCGAACATCAGTGGAGAAACGAAATTCTTTATTTTGATTCGCCTAGGCTAATAAAGAAAACCAAACAGCCACAAGGGAATTTTCTTTCCCATTCGCAATTTGCATCCTGAACTACGCCTCAATTGAACAAGGGGTGCGGGCAGGCGGGATTGTCGATCCAGCACCGCTAGGCGCCCAATCATGATCACCGTGTGACCGGAGAGTCAGTATTTGATCCCAAGCGCGACAAAAACACCGGCCCCAGCAAGCAGCCGGCGGCCATGCAAAGAAAACCCATGCCCCAGGCCAGGCGGTTGCCGCCGAAAAAGTCCAGCACAACGCCGACAGTCAGGGGGCCGAGAAATGCCGAACAGAATCCGAGCGTCGAATGAACGGCCAGGGTGGTGCCCCGGTAGCCTGCCGGTGCGGCGGCCACAACTCCGGCAGTCAGGGATGCTGAATCACCGACAATCGTTATGCCATATAAAAAAGCAATGAAGACCACCAGTAAATAAGGCAGCGCCGCGCTGAAGCCAAGGATCGGGCCCAGGGCCGCGGATACGATCATCACGATTGTGATAACCTTCCTGCGGCCGAATATGCGGGACAGTTCATTGCCGCCGATACTGGCTGGAAGTCCGATCAGATTAACCATAAAGGCTATCTGGGTAGCGCTCCAGGTAAAGGCGCCGGTCGGCTGCAATTGAATACTGAACGCCAGAAACGCCACGATCCAGGAGCGCAGCGAAAAAAGCTCCCACATGTGGGCAGCGTAGGCCAGGACATAAGCCATGGCCGCCTTTGATCTGAAGACAACTTTGAAATCTGCAAGCAGGGCCTGTCTTTCACCGCTGCGCACCCGTGCCGGCGGAACATACACGACAACGATGACCAGGGCGGCCGCAGCGCTGATTGCCGATGCCGTAAAGGCCCAACGCCAACCGGCCAGCGCATTGATCTCACCGGCCATAAGATATGAAAGGCTGGCGCCGATACTGAAACTTGCAGTGTAAAAAGAGATGAACCTGGACTGCAGCGCTCCTTCGGTGTGATCGCTGACCACTTTTAACCCGGGCATGTAGATTCCGGCCAGGCTCACCCCTGAGAGAAATCGCAGGACAAGTGCCGACCAGAATCCCTGGGCCAGGTAAGCATAGCCAACGGCTGACAGGGCTGCGAAAAGTGCCCCCAACCCCATAACCCTGCGCGCATCAATCCGGTCGGTGATGCTGGTCAGCACCGGCACCAGAATCATATAGCCGGCATAGTAGGACGCACTGATCCACCCGGCCGCGGTATTGCTTAATTTCCATTCGGCCTGAAAGGTCGGCAACAGCGCCGGAAAGACAACAATGGATGCCAGACCGAATATTTCAGCCAGACAGACCAGCAGGGTTAATCGATATGGTGAACTGTAAACCATCAGGCGCTTAGTCCGCCTCCGGCGGATCCGGGTTCCAACCACGGATTGATGACCTTCAACTGCTCGCGCAGCACCGCCAGCATCACCACCTCGGTAAAACTATCCCGGTGGCTGTCGGCGGGATGCTGTTTATTATCGAGGTCGATGATCTCCCAGTCCAAGCCGTCAAGCTGATCCAGCAGCGGCTTTTCGACGTGGTTGCGTTCGTCGAGTTTGATGTGCTGGGGAGTCCGGTCGGTATTCATGATTCCTCCTTGACAACCCAGTGTCCGCCCTTGGCCGGACCAATGCGTTTTAATTTGTCTTCTTCCTGGAGTTTTCGAATATTTCGCTCTATCGATCTCTCGGTAATCCCGATTTTTGAAGCCATTTCAGGAATGGTGATGGAAGCGTTCTGTAAAATCAGTTCAATAATTTTCCCCGACGTTTTCCCCGACGTTTTTCCTTTTGTGTCCGCGCGGGCGCTCTCCTTCGATTCGACCTTCGGAGGCGCCGGCAGGCGAATCAAAAAATAGCTGCGGTCGTCGTCCGTCTCGAACTCGGGGGGCGGAGAACCGTTCTCTTTCATCACTTTCAGAATCTTTGAGATTCCGGTGGAACGGCCCTCGGTGAGATTCAGCTCTTTGAGGAAATCGCCGATTCGTCGATTGCGGTAACGGCGGCTGACCGCTTTTCCGGCCCGCAGGTCCGCCATCCGGATGGAACGGTCCGGTCCGGGAAAACTCAAAACCACCAGATCATCCGGGCTGATTCGCACTTCAATCGGCTCGCGAATCTCGTAGGATCGGTGGTAAACGGCATTGACCACCGCCTCCTCGATGGCGGCATAGGGAAAGTTCCAGAAACGCTCAGCCTCGGCCCGGTCGGGGTGTTTGACGACGGTTTGTTTGAGATAGTTTGCCTGGATATAGTTCAGCGCGTCACGCGTGATACGGGCAAGAGGGCCTTCGAAGGTTTTCTCGTCAAAGCGATCTCCCCCTGCACCTTCCGGAAACCAGAGCACATCGATCTGTGTTGTCGGAAAGAATCGCCTCGGGTGCTCGTTGAAAAAGAGGAGGCCGACGTTTTTCGGCAAAGGCGCTTCCGTTGGCCCTCCCACCACATTCATTTGTCGGCCCAGGGCTTCAATCGAGAGGTTTCGCGCCTCATCGACAAGATCACTGCCCACCTCGCCCAGGAACGCTTCCATCAATCGGGGCGACAGATCATCCATGGTTGCAATCTGGCTGAAGCGGTCATCATAAGGAACCCTGGCCGTGAGGCTGATCAACTCGCGCTCATCGTCGCCTTTCGCCTCGACCGTGCTTGAGTAACGGCGTATGTAATAGCGGTAGTCCTTCTTCCTGGTCGTGATGGACTTCGGAACCTTGTAGGGCCGGTTCTGTCCTCCCGGCGCCCACAAGACGATCAGGTTGCGGCCTGCGAAGCGCTCGACACTCAGCAGGGGAAAATAGGGAGGCCTGATCTGGTTGCAACATCTCAGAAGTTCCCGCTGTATACCATCCAATTGATTGTCAGGCACCCCTGCCGGCGGAAAGACGGGCATTCCCGTTTCGTCGCAGTCCTGCCCGATTACGACATATCCGCCGCCGAGGTTTTCAAAGTCATTGGCAAAGGCGCAGAGGGTGCGCATGATCGGGTCCGGGTTCCAGCCCTTCTTATACTCGATACGGTCGCCCTCAACCTTTCGCTGTCGCAGCAGGTCCTCCAGATTGATGGGGAGTTTGGAACTCATGCGCCGGCCTCCTGTGGCTCGTTTAAGAGAGGTGTGACCCGCACCTTGCCGGTGAGCTGATTGAGTAGCGGCTTTTCGACGTGGTTGCGTTCGTCGAAATAGTTCCCGCCGCCGGCCCGCTTCAGCCGGTCGTCGTCCATGGCAAACCCCTTGATGATATACTCACGCAGTCTCTGGGTAGCCCAGATGCGAAACTGGGTGCCCCGGTGGGATTTTACCCGGTAACCAACGGAAATAATGACATCGAGGTTGAAATAATTGACCTGATAGCTTTTGCCATCAGCGGCAGTTGTTGCAAAATTTGCAACAACTGATCCCCGTACCAGTTCCCCTTCGTCAAAAAGGTTCTTGATATGCCGGGAGATGACTGATTTATCCCGCTGGAAGAGTTCCGCCAATTGATTAAGTGAAAGCCAGCAGGTCTCACCGCGAAAGGCAACTTCCAGCCGCGTCTGTCCGTCCTCGGTCTGGTAGAGGAGGAATTCGGCGGGTTCGGGTTCATTTTGTAATTTATCGCTCATTTTGCCGTTGCCTCCTTGGTAGTCAGTAGCGATTTTTCGAAGTGGTTGCGTTCATCGAGTTTGATGTACTGGGGAGTCCGATCGGTATTCATGATTCCTCCTTGACAACCCAGTGTCCGCCCTTGGCCGGACCAATGCGTTTTAATTTGCCTTCTGTCTGGAGTTTTCGAAT
>JAIVWA010000158.1:0-8814 GCA_049190255.1 Gammaproteobacteria bacterium
GATAACCGGTGAGGGGGTCACCTCCATAAAAGAGGTCCCCGCGGTTTTAAAGCTTGTAGAAATTGAAATCAATGATGTGCCGGATTTTAAAGCAGCCGGAAAAAATCGGGCTTTTTTTGACCGGGATTGTTTGCAATTTCCCCTGGTTGTCCGCAATTTTCGAGCGGGGGATCGGTTTTCGCCCCTGGGCCTGAAAGGCACCCAAAAAGTTAAGAAATATTTCATCAACCATAAAGTTCCGGCCTCCCAGCGCCGAAAATGTCCTCTCCTCTTGAGCAGGGATAAAATCATCTGGATTACCGGTCATCGGATCGATGATCATGTGAAAATAGGACCGCAGACCCGGCGTGTTCTAATGGCCGAACTTTTGCTTGCTTAATGAACGATAATGATTAAATTTGCTTATAAAGTCGGCAACAGACAGTTTTGGGCAGCGGTAACTTGAAACTTGATATTTCAATTCAGATACGGGATACTGCTGTAAAAGATTGAATATTGTCGATTGAAGAATGACTAATTAAGGAATATGTCAAATTAAAATAAAGATGGAGCGTAGCGACCTCCACCATTATTCATTCGTCAATATTCAATATTCATTCTAAACTGGGAGGTAAACACATTTGAATCCGTTTTATAAAAATTTGGCTTTATGGCTGGTCATCACTTTGATGATGGTCATGCTTTACAATCTTTTCAGTCAGCAGCACATGGCGGAAACCAGTATCAGCTATACAGAGTTTCTGGACATGGTCGAAAGCGAGCGTGTGGCCGAGGTGGTGATCCAGGGTCCGGAGCTGTTTATCACGGATATCAATCGCAACCGTTTCAAGATATATTCTCCCCAGGACAGCGACCTCATCAATACCCTGCGGAAAAAAAATGTTACCATCAGCGCCAAACCTCCGGCGGAGAATCCATGGTATATGTCCGTGCTGGTCTCGTGGTTTCCGATGCTGATTTTGATCGGCGTCTGGATTTTCTTCATGCGTCAGATGCAGTCCGGCGGCGGCAAGGCGCTTTCTTTCGGCAAAAGCCGGGCACGCCTGGCGTCCGATCAATCCGAAAAAGTGACCTTCGATGATGTGGCCGGCATCGATGAGGCCAAAGAAGAGCTGGGAGAAATTGTCGATTTTTTAAGAGATCCTAAAAAGTTCACCCGCCTGGGCGGGCGAATTCCCAAAGGGGTTCTTTTGATGGGCCCTCCGGGTACCGGGAAAACGCTTTTGGGACGCGCGATTGCAGGTGAAGCCGACGTGCCTTTTTTCAGCATCAGCGGCTCCGATTTTGTAGAAATGTTTGTGGGTGTCGGAGCATCGCGGGTGCGGGATCTGTTTGTCCAGGGCAAGAAGAATGCCCCCTGCATTATATTCATCGATGAAATCGATGCTGTCGGCAGGCATCGAGGTGCCGGCCTGGGCGGCGGACACGACGAACGCGAGCAGACCTTGAACCAGCTTCTGGTTGAAATGGACGGGTTCGAATCCAACGAGGGTGTTATTCTGATATCAGCCACCAACCGGCCCGATGTGCTCGACCCGGCCCTGCTGCGTCCCGGACGGTTTGACCGGCAGGTGGTGGTTTCCATGCCGGATATCAAAGGGCGTGAAATGATCCTTAAGGTCCACATGAAAAAAACACCGGTTGGCTCCGATGTTAATTCGCTGATTCTGGCCAAAGGTACGCCCGGCTTTTCCGGTGCCGATCTTGAAAATCTCGTTAATGAGGCCGCCTTGCTGGCTGCCAAACGGGACAAAGAAAAAGTTGAGATGGAGGACTTTGAAGATTCAAAAGACAAAATCTATATGGGGCTGGAGCGAAAATCGAAAGTCATCAAGGAAGAAGACCGTAAAGTGACGGCTTATCATGAAGGCGGGCATGCGCTGGTCGCCCGGTTCTTACCCGAAACCGATGCGGTGAACAAGATAACCATCGTGCCCCGGGGGCAGGCTGCCGGTGTGACCTGGTTTTTACCCGAAGAGCGCGATTTCAAATTCAAGGACCAGCTCGAAAGCGAACTGTCGGTTGCCTTCGGCGGGCGTGCGGCCGAAGAAATTATATTCCATCGGATCAGCACCGGTGCCGCCAATGATATCAAGCAGGCCACCAACCTGGCCCAGACAATGGTACGGGCCTGGGGCATGAGCGACAAGCTGGGTCCGCTGTCCTATGCCAAGGGCGAAGAGCAGATTTTTCTGGGTCGGGAAATTGCCCAGCACCGGGACTACTCTGAAGCGACGGCCAAATTGATCGACGAAGAAATTAACAAACTGATCAAAGAGGCCTATCAACGCGCAGAGGCTGTGCTCAAGGAAAATATAGATATTCTGCACAAACTCGCGGAATTGCTGCTGGAACGAGAAACCGTTCAGGGTAAAGAGCTGGATGAGTTGATCACAGAATTAAGGCCCGGAATCAAGCTTCCCTCAAAAAGCCTTGAGGATCTTGAGCCGGAGGCCCAGGCAGCTTCCGAACCGACGTAATTGGATCATGCCGCGCAAAACATATCACCTTTCATGGTCAGGCTATAATCTGGAGCTCGGACGGCAAACCTGTATTATGGGGGTCGTAAATGTAACCCCCGACTCTTTTTCGGACGGCGGAAAATTTTACAATACCGATGGTGCCATCGCCCAGGGTGAAAAACTGGCAGCCGAGGGGGCCGATATCATCGATATCGGCGGCGAATCCACCCGGCCGTTTTCTGACCCTGTATCAGTTGAAGAGGAAATTCGCCGGGTTGTACCGGTGATCGATAAGCTTGCCCAACGGGTATCGGTCCCGATTTCCATCGATACCACCAAAGCAGATGTTGCCCGGCGGGCGCTTGACGCCGGCGCCGCCATCATCAATGATGTGACCGCCTTGCGCTTTGATCCCGGTCTGGCCGCCCTGGCCGTTGAATTTGACACCCCGCTGATTCTCATGCATATGCTGGGAGAGCCCAAATCCATGCAGGTAGCCCCCAGCTATGCCAATCTGATCGAAGACATCCGCAGTTTTCTGGCAGATGCCGTCGAACGGGCAGAGAACCTGGGTGTTCCCCGCTTAAAAATTATCGTGGATCCCGGAATCGGATTCGGCAAAACGGTGGCACATAATCTATTGCTGATCAAACATGTTCAGGCCTTTGCATCCCTGGATGTGCCGATTCTTATCGGGGCCTCCCGCAAAGCTTTTATCCGCAAAATCCTCAAGCAAGCGCATGAAGAAGACATCCGGCCGGACCTGCCTATCGTGGAGACCGGCAGCCAGGCCGCCGTGGCGGCCGCTGTCTTAAACGGCGCTCACATCGTGCGGGTTCACGATGTCGCCAATACCCTTGCCACAGTCAAAATTTTGGATACCATGATGCAGACCCAGGAAAACTAACCTCCCGATTGCCATATCTAATTAATTGAGCAGTCGGGGAGTTTTTCACTCCTTGCCCTGTCCGCCTGGGGAATAAGCCCAAAGGGGTCAAGTCTGCTCTTGGCTCTTAATCCAACCTTCCCCTTTATGTTAGTTGCGTTAGGAAGAGAAGAAAGAAAATAATTGTCGCTGAGGAAAGACTACGAAAACGGATTTAAAATTCAAATTCACTTCTGACTAAGAGTCAAGAGCAGACTTGACCCCTTGTTCCAGACTTTGTTGATATGAAAATTTGATGGTTGCAAATTAGTTCAGATTTTCTTATTAATTGTGCAATTGGGGAATTCAAGCACTATGGCACAGCGTAACTATTTTGGGCAATGAACTTTTCGAAATAGAGGAGCTAACCGATGACAAAAATGGATAAAAAAGCTGATCTGGCCGGTCCGGGAGTGAGCACCTATGAAGAAGTGGCGAAAATTTTACCTGTTGATTACAAACCGCTACAGCAGCCTATGGAGCGTATGCAAGCCGTGTTTGAAATCAAGCGTTATATTGAAGACAACCTCTGCCGGGAACTCAATCTCCAAATGGTCCAGGTACCGCTGATTGTGGACAGCGACAGCGGAGTCAATGATTTCCTTGACCGTGACGGTTCACGGACGCCAATTGAATTTCCATGCGGATTGGGATTGGAAAAACCCCTTTCAGCCCAAGTTGTGCAGGCCGCCACGAAATGGAAACGCATGGCCTTAAAACAGTTTGAATGCAAGGTCGGTGAAGGCCTATGCACAGATATGAAAGCCGTGCGCAAGGATTATTTCCTCGATCATGACCATTCCGCTTATGTGGACCAGTGGGATTGGGAGCGGGTAATTACTTCAGAAGACCGCAATCTGGATTTTTTGAAGGATATCGTCACCCGGATTTGGAAAGTAATCTATGGCGCGGGCCAGCACGTCCGGGAACTTTTCCCGGCCCTGCAAACCGACACGTATCCCGATTTTCCCGAGGAGTTACAATTTTTCCATGCCGAGGAAATCCTTGATCGCTATCCGGATCTGCCGCGCAAACAACGTGAAACCACCATGCTGCAAGAGGTCGCACCGGCCCTTTTTATCATCGGGATAGGCTGGGTGCTCAAAGACGGCTATCCCCATGAGATGCGCGCGGCTGACTACGATGACTGGGTAGCTGAAACCATCACCAAAAACGGAGAAACCCTGCACGGATTAAACGGCGATATATTAGTCTGGAATCCGGTAACCCAGCGCCGCCATGAACTCACTTCCATGGGCATCCGTGTAACCAAAGACTCATTGAAACTGCAGCTAAAAATAGCGGGGCAGGAGGATTTTCTCAACCTGCCCTACCATCAGGCGATTCTCAATGACCAGATCCCCTTATCCATCGGTGGGGGTATTGGCCAATCCAGAACTTATATGTATCTGCTGCGCACCGCCCACATCGGTGAAGTGAGTGTCACTGTCTGGCCGAAGCAGCTTAAAGAAATCTGTGGTCCCAAAAACATTCATGTTCTTGAGTAAAACTACAGGGGTTAGACACGACCGGTTTCTTTGTAGGCTTCTTTGTATATGCGGTAAAACAACTCGGTATCAGTAATTGCGCGGCCTAAAATTTTGCCGATGTCTTCGATGTTTTTAATGTTGATGATTAAATTGACGCTGGCGTGAAAGGCCATCATATTGTCCATGGTGCGGTACCGGCTGCTGACCATGGCCACAAAAATATTGCGGCGAACTGACATTTGCAGACGTTCCAGATAGATCAAAACCCCGTTGGCGTCCGGGTTTTTGGTGTCAAAACTTTCATCTACAACGATAAGATCGTAGACATGATACCGCATACGCTTGAGGGCATCCCGCGCACTTTCCGCGATGGTAATCTGATAATCAATCAAGCCAAGGCCCGCTTGGATGGTTTTTCGGGCAATGGGATTCTGCTCGCACAGAAGGGCGGTTAAACCTTCTTCTTCCATAAAATCAAAAGGCTTATCAGATGCATTATAGTTAGGGTCGTTTTTTGATTTTGCTGTGGCGACTGCACCTTGAACAGGTTTTTTAGCCGGATCCAGGGAAATCCGGGTTTTGCATTTGGGACACGACAAGGTCGTCACCCGACCGGCTGGAATTTTTTCATCGGGGATCCGAAATTTACTTGAACAACTGCTGCAAATGATGTCCATGGGGTGTCCTCTTTATTTTTGGGATCTCCGCCCATGGGGCGGTTTGATAATCGTTCCGGACGTGTATCACAACGCTTTGGTATAAGTGCGATCGATTTCCAGTTTTTCAATATCGGTGGTGGTCTCTCCGCGAGAGCTTTTTATGGAGTCTATACCGCGGCCCACGATTCCTCTCTGGGATGCATAGGCCATGGCCGTTTCCTGAGTGATGAGGCCTTCCTCGTACAACCCGACAAGATGCTGGTCAAAGGTCACCATCCCGAATGCGCCGCTGGCCTCCATGATGTCATAAAAAGTTTTCCCCTCACTTTCTCCATGCAGAATTGTGTCCTGGACTCTCAGATTGGTGCCCAGTATTTCAAAGGTGGCGACCCGGCCGCCGCCGACCCTGGGCAGCAGTCGCTGACATACAATCCAGCGAACCGAGTCGGCCAGCCGGATGCGAATCTGGCGCTCGTCTTCGTTGGCGAACATACCGATGATACGGTTGATCGTGGAGCCGGCATCAACGGTATGTAGCGTGGTCAATACGAGATGGCCGGTCTCGGCGGCACTGAGTCCGATTTCCACCGTCTCGCGGTCGCGCATTTCGCCGACCAGAATGACCTTGGGTGCCTGGCGCAGAGCGGCACGCAGACCGTTGGCATAGGAATCGAAATCGAGTCCCAGTTCGCGCTGGTTAAAAGTGGATTTTTTATGGGGATGCTGATATTCGACCGGATCCTCAAGGGTGATGATGTGTACCGATTTGCTTTCGTTGATCTGATCCAGAATCGCTGCCAGCGAGGTGGTTTTACCGGAACCCGTAGCGCCGGTAACAAATACCAGACCATTTTTTTCCTGCGCAATCTGATTCATGGCTTTTGGCAGCGCGTGGTCTTCAATCGTCGGAATTTTTGACTCGAGTTTTCGTAGAACGATGGAAATATTGCTGCCCTGGGAGAAGATGTTGACCCGGAAACGCGCTTTGCCGGGCAAACCGTAGGACAAGTCGCAAGATCCGCTCCTAAGCAGGGTTTCAGTTAACCGGCGGTCCTGATTGATTAAATTCAGTGCCAGGATTTCAGTCTGGAAAGGCGAAAGTGCTTTAAAACTCGGTTTGATGTCAACCGGGATCAGCTCTCCCGCGCTTTCAACCTGCATGGGTTTGCCCACCGTAAAGTTCAGGTCGGAAACATCCCGATGATAGTCAAGCATCCTTACCAGAATATGATCGATTTCCTGTTTTTTCATAATTACACGCAGTTATCCGACTTGAGCGAAAAACGCTCAAGTCGGTGTTAATGGTTATTTGTTAATTGTTATTAGAACTAATAACGAATAACAGATAACTACCAATTCACACCGTCTGGGTATCCGATGGGTATGCTCGATAAAAGCATTGCCGTTGTCGGCTCAACGACAATTGATAAAATCGTCAGTCAAAATCAAAGTGTTACCAAGATCGGCGGCACCACCACCTATGCCGGAATTACATACAGTCGGCATGAACTCTATGTTTTTATTATCTCCAATATTGCCCCAAATGAGCGGGCAATCATTGACAGGTTGGAACAAAATAATATCATCGTATTGAATGGTGAAACCAACCGGACCACTCACTTTATCAACGATATCAAAAAAGATTCTCGCAAGCAGGAAGTTTTCAATCGAGCACGACCGATCCAACTCCGCCAATTGGTAACCGTTGTAGAGGGTATTGATGGATTGCACCTCGGCCCTCTGCACCCCGATGATATTGAACCGGAGGTTTTGACAGCACTTCAAAATACAGATTTAAAGATATTTCTGGATGTTCAGGGATATACCCGCAAGGTTGTTAATAAAAGAGTATTGACGGCTGTATCAAGGCACCTGTCGGCAGCCTTGAGCGCAGCTCACATCATCAAAGCAAACGGAACTGAGCTTAAATCCATACTTGATTGTTATCAAAAGAGTTTGGCAGAGCTCATGAAGGACTTTAAGATTGAGGAATCTGTGATTACTTTGGGTCAAGACGGCGGTTGGGTAGAAAAACAAAGCGGTGATAAATTTCACTATAAAGCAGACAAAATAGAATCCGTAACTGATCCAACCGGGGCCGGTGACGTATTTTTTGCTTCTTACATCATAAGTCGATTTGCAAACAACAGAAATATTCCCGATGCCTGTCACTACGCTGCACGCACCGCAGCACGCCAGGTGGAAGGAACACATATATCCATCGACAGGCTGGTTTTGCCCTAGCAGGTGGTCCGGCGCAAAAGCAATTAAAATTTCTGGCAGGCTTTATTTCTCCGGCCGGAATGTGCTAATATGGTCCAGACGGTTATTATGTCATACATCGTGCAGCGGGAATGATGACATCCGCGATACCGGAGTATCCCGGCAAAAGCGGATAAACCACCCAGGAAGGCAATCAAATGGCTTATTCGAGTCGACGGCTGCTTCCCCAGAGCTTGCAAGACAGCTTTATAAAGCTGCTGTCCCCACTGGTAACGCTTTTTTCCAAATGGGGGCTGAGTCCAAATTCTTTTACCGTTGCAGGCGTGATTATAACATCTATCGGGGCAGCGGCCTTTTTAATGGGATTTATCCGCCTGGCCGGTATACTAATTTTACTCGGTGGGCTCTGTGACACGATCGACGGTTTATTGGCCCGCACTACCGGAAAAGCTTCACGGTTTGGCGCCCTGCTTGATTCCACCGTTGATCGTTACGCCGAATTTATTATGTTTTTTGGTATAGCTGCTTATTTTTTCTATATCGATGATTACGGTACGGCGGCGGGAACTTTTCTGGCGCTGTGCGGTTCGTTTATGGTCAGTTATTCTCGTGCTCGCGCCGAGAGCCTTGGATTCGAGGCCAAGGTGGGCCTCATGCAACGCCCCGAACGCATTGTGCTGATCGGACTTGGCGCTATCATTCACATCAATGCTTTTAAATTCGCCATCTGGCTGGTAGCTTTTTTTGCCAATTTTACCGCCCTGCAAAGAATCCGCTTTGCTTACAAACAGGATTCAACTGAACTTAAAGATGAGGTAATCATCAAAACCTAATCGGGATACCAAGGGAAATGCCTAAAGTGCCTAAAATGTCTAAAATGCCTGAGAAAAGAAATGCCTAAAATGCCTAAAATTATGGTGTCGCTGCGCTCCGTCTTTTTTATAAGCGCCTGGTATTTTCAGCATGAAAACCAAAAATCAGTAAGTGACTATAATAGCAGACCTTGCTTTTTTCTTTTAATAAAATCGATCCGCCGGAGGCGGACCTCAACTTTA
>JAIVWA010000159.1:0-8794 GCA_049190255.1 Gammaproteobacteria bacterium
ACGATACATTCCGTTTCCTTCCCTCGCCGTTTCAATCCGAAATCCGAAATCACAAATCCAAAATCGAAAGACCTGCAACCCGGAACACGTAACGTGATTCCATCACATCACTCTTCTTTCGCCAGAAAATCCGCCAGGACTGCTTCCAACTTATCCTGATATCCGCCATAAAAATGATCAGCTCCGCTGATTACTTCAAATTTTGCATTCGGGTTCCAGGCCGGATATAACTTTTCAACCATATCCGCCGGGGCAATGTCATCCCGGCTGCCGGTGACGATCAGCCTCAGGCCGCCGAGATCGGATATCGATTTGAAATCGATAAATGCCACCGGCGGTGATACCATGATCATATTAGCAACACGCAGGCCATTTTTAACTGAAAGGGCATTCACCCAGGCCCCGAATGAGTAGCCGGCAAGATCGATCTGCCGGGCGCCGATATGGGCGAGATATGAGACAGCGGCACGGACATCCTCCTGCTCGCCGATGCCGTCACTGTAACTTCCCTGACTGCCCCCAACGCCCCTGAAATTAAACTTCAGGGTGGTGTAGCCATTTTTTTGATAAGCACGGCTGACAGTGTCGACCACATTGTTATGCATATCCCCGCCGTACAGCGGGTGAGGGTGTGTGATGACGACAGCTCCGGGTTGGCTGCCTTCGGCCAGGCGTCCTTCGATTTCATACCCGCCGGAGATGAATACGATCGATGTTTCCATTATGGTATTACCGGCGCCCCAGTGCTTCCAGTATTTCTTTGCCAAACTCTCGTATTTGCCATTTTTTGATCTCTTTAATTCGGGACAGATCCGACACTTTTAGGGGTCTTTCCACGGCCAGCGCGCTGATGAGTGATTTGGTTAGAATCAGGGAGGGATCCATCGATAGCTTTTTTGACTGGCGGTCGCGCCATTTTTTAAGGGATTTGACTCGCTCGGCGGCGGCGGCAGGAACTCTGGGGGCCTTTCGCCGCGGATACACCGGCAGGTCTTTATTGGGAGTCTGCATGGCGCTATTTATGACAGCCAGCACTTGCCGGCCGTACATATTAATTTGCTTGGGGCTTAAGGCCCCGGCTTTTTCCAACTGCTTAAGATCGGCCGGCTTGGTCTCAGCCAGATCGAGCAGCGAGTGACTGCCGATGATTCTGAACAGGGGGCGGTCTTTTTTGCGTGCAATTTTACGGCGATACTGGAGAAGGGCTTCCAGGATGGCCAGACTTCCGGGATTGAGTTTTCCGGCACCCTTGAAACTAAGGTACAGTGGCTGGGCGTCATTGGTATTCGGTCTCACTTTGCTAAGAATTTCGCATTCCTCGTCTACCCACGAAAGGCGTCCCTTGTCTTTGAGTTCGGCCTTTAAGTCCCGGGCCAGAGGCAGCAGATACCTGGCATCTTCAGCCGCATACGCGATCATCTCCCGGGGCAGCGGCCGCCTGGACCAGTCTTTGCGCTGGAATTTTTTATCGAGGGTGACAGCGAACTTTTTTTTAAGAACCGCTTCCAGACCGGTTCCCGGGAAACCCAGAAATCGACTGGCCAACTCGGTGTCAAACAAATTGTTAATGCTAATTGTAAAATCTCGGTATAATGAACGAACATCATAGTCCGCTCCGTGAAATATTTTCTGGATGTCCTTTCTTTTAAAGATCGGATTGAGCGCTGACAGGTCTTTAATCACGAACGGATCAATAACCACATTGACATTGGCGGTTGCCATCTGAATCAGGCAAACTTTTTCCTTGAAATGATACATGGAATCCGCTTCCACATCGACAGCGATGGCGGCTTCGTTTTCTAATTTGCGGACCAGTTGCGTGAGTTGGCTGCTGCTATCGATGATATTGTAGCTGGTTCCGTTGTTGGTAGCGTTCATTTTTTTCCTTGACCCGTGCGATTGTTTTTCCTACTCTAATAGATTGTTTTGAGGAATTAAAGGATTTAGGAATTTAGGAATTGAAGGAATTCTATCTATTTTAATTTATTGATTTTATCCTTTAATCCCTCAATTCCCCAATTCGGCGTTAATAAATATAAATAGTGTCCAAAAAATCGACTCAAATACGGAATATTATTAATTTTTAACTGATTTCTTATTCTAACTGTGAGCATGCAATGATAAACATAACATTTCCTGACGGTAACATAAAGGCTTTTGAAAATCCCGTAAGCGGGCTCGATGTCGCCAAAAGTATCTCCGACGGGCTGGCGCGTAATTGCGTGGCCATGAAACTGGATGATGATCTGGTGGATCTGAATGCCACCATCGACCACGATGCCAAAATCAAATTAATTACCTCCAAGGATCCGGAAGGGCTGGAGATATTGCGTCACACCGCCGCCCATGTGATGGCCCAGGCCATTTTGCGGATTTATCCGGATGCCAAGCTGACGATCGGCCCGGCGGTGGAGGATGGCTTTTACTATGACATCGACATGGCCCCGGTTTCCAAAGACGATTTTCCGAAAATCGAAGCCGAAATGAAAAAGATAATCAAGGAAAAGCTGCCGCTTCGACGCCGGGAAGTTACCAAGGCCGAGGCCCTGGAGTTTTACAAAGGCGAGTCCTATAAGCTTGAAATGATATCGGACCTGGACGATGGGACCATCTCATTTTACGGGCAGGGCGAATTTACCGATCTGTGCCGCGGTCCCCATGTGCCTCACACCGGGTTTGCCAAAAACATCAAGCTGATAAAAGTTTCCGGCGCTTACTGGCGAGCGGACCCTTCCAAACCGCAGCTACAGAGAATTTACGGCACCGCTTTTTTTACCAAAAAAGAGCTGGACGACTACCTGACGTTTCTTGAAGAGGCCAAGAAGCGCAACCATCGCAAAATCGGTCAGGCTCTGGATCTTTTCAGTTTTCACGAAGAGGCTCCCGGCATGCCGTTTTTCCACCCCAAGGGAATGGAGATTTGGAATGCCTTGCTGGATTTCTGGCGCCTCGAGCATCGTGCTGCCGGGTATGTAGAGAGTAAAACACCGATTATGTTAAACCGCTCCCTCTGGGAACGATCCGGTCACTGGGAAAATTATCGGGAGAATATGTATACTTCCGCTATTGATGATATCGAATATGCCATCAAGCCGATGAACTGCCCGGGGGGTATGCTCATATATAGCCATAAGCCTCATTCCTACCGTGACCTGCCCTTGCGGGTGGCTGAGATCGGACTTGTCCATCGGCACGAGTTGAGCGGCGTGCTCTCAGGGCTTTTCCGGGTCAGAGCCTTTCATCAGGATGATGCGCATCTATATATGACGCCGAGACATATTAAAGATGAGATTCTGGGTATCCTGCATCTGTCAAAACGGATGTACGGCGCCTTCGGCCTGGGGTTTCAGCTGGAGCTGTCCACGAGACCGGAAAAGTCCATCGGTACCGATGAACAGTGGGAAACGGCCACCGGTGGTTTAGCCGCCGCCCTGGATGCCTATGGACAAGAATACGCCCTGAATGAGGGTGATGGTGCTTTTTACGGGCCCAAAATTGATTTGCATATAAGAGACGCACTGGGGCGGATGTGGCAGTGCGGAACGATCCAGCTGGACATGTCACTGCCTGAACGATTCAATCTGTACTACATCGATAAGGACAATCAAAAGCATCGCCCCATAATGATTCACCGGACGATCTTTGGCTCCATCGAGCGCTTTCTGGGCATTCTGATCGAACATTTTGCGGGCAAGTTCCCAATTTGGATGGCACCGACACAGGCCATCATCTTACCGATCAATGATGATCTCGTGGCGTATTCGACCGAGGTGCTGGACATCCTGAAAAACGCCGGGCTGCGCGTAGAGATTGACAGCCGGACCGAGAGCCTGAATAAAAAAGTGCGTGAAGCCCAGCTGCAGTATATCCCGCTGATTCTCACCATCGGCGGAAAAGAAAAAGAAGCAGGCACCCTATCCGTACGGACCCTGGACGGCAATGTGAAATACGGCGTTTCCCATCAAGCGTTTCTGGATACGGTACTTTCACATATTGGGAATCGAGAACTATCGCTGGATATTTTTTGATGGTTGAGATCGTTTAGATGGTTAGGATGGTTGAGATGGTTGGGATCGTTTAGATGGTTTGGATGGTTTAGATGGTTGAGATCGTTTAGATGGTTTGGAAGGTTGAGATGGCGGAAAACGCGGGTGTGACCAGCAGTAAAATAGATTTTTGTGATTTGCAGTGCGGGTTTGCCGATTTTGCAAAAATTGACGCTCTGGATGGCAGTTGCCGGACTTTTCAGTCTTTATGGTGCAAAAAATTGAAAAAGCATGTCACTAAAAATGCTCCCTGCGAAGCAACCTTCGGCAAAAGGCGACCGACGACGGGATTATAGGCGCTACCCTCCTTCGCCCTACGGGCTTCGGAGGGCAGGCTGGTATAAGGTTGAAGGTATAAGGTATAAGGCTGAAGGTTTGGGATCGTTTTTGCCTTATACCTTACACCTTCTACCTTATACCCTTTGTTTCTTACTGTTATCATCTAACTTGCACATCATATGTCACCTAGACTCAAACAATTCACACTCTACTGGTTGCCGCTCATCGCCTATTGTCTGCTGATCTACATCCAGTCTTCGTATCCATCACCGGAAAGGCTTCCTTCATTTGAATTCAGCGACAAGCTGCTGCATTTTGCAGCGTATGCCGTTATGGGTGCTCTGTTTTACCGGGCTTATCAAACCCTGCCGTTCAAAAACCATATGCAATTGCTGGTGCTGATCAGTATGATATCCGCTTCCCTTTACGGCATCAGTGATGAAATCCACCAATCTTTCGTCCCCTATCGAGACGGTAGCCTTTTGGATGTGATTGCCGATGTGCTGGGAGCGGTCTGCGGCGTCTACGTATATCATTGGTGGACGGTAGCAAGAACCAGACGACAGATGGCAGAGAACAGATGACAGAAGGCAGAAGACAGAAGACAGAAGACAGATGACAGAGAACAGATGACAGAGTTTATTGAATTCGGAATGCGGAATTCGGAATGCGGAATGCGGAAAGAAAAAAAAAGACAGAGTTCTGAATGCGGAATGCGGAATGTGGAAAGAAAAAAAGAAGACAGAGTTTTGAATTCGGAATTGGGAATGCGGAATGTGGAATTGAAAAAGGTTAAATGTCTAATTTTTATATCTTGGAGCTTGAGCCCTACCCGCTGTGCCATAATCACTTCATAGCGTGACTATGGCCTGCACCCTGTACCTTTAGTCCTGAATCTTAAACCTTGCGCCCCATACCATTCCCTGTTTTCCGCCTTCCGCATTCCAACTTCCGCATTCTTGAAACCCTGAACCTCTGAACCCAGAACCGATTACCGCATTGACAAAACGGGGTGTTTCGGGTAAGTAGATACCTTCCCCAAAAGTTCCCAAAAAGGAGGGCCGAAACCGATATGGCTGAGCAGAACTTGATTGTTATCAATGGTAATGAGTTTGCTTTCGAACCCGGCGAAACCATTCTGGATGTTGCCCGGCGCAACAGTATTGACATCCCCACCCTCTGTCATCTGAAAGCGGCCACGCCCACCGGCGCCTGCCGGGTTTGCGTCGTTGAGGTCGAAGGCGCACGCAGTCTGGTAGCCTCCTGCACGGCACCGGTAGCCAATAACATGATTGTGCGCACCGAGTCCGCTAAAGTGATTGAATCCCGCCGCATGGTCATTCAACTGCTTTTATCATCGGGCAATCATAATTGCGCGGTCAGCGGATCGGCCGGCGAGAACTGGACCGAATTCCAGCTGAAGTCCCAGAAGATAGAAGATACGGCCGAATTGTGTCCGGTATGGGGGGATTGCAAACTGCAGGATCTGGCTTTTCGCTATCAGGTCAGCGGGGATCAATTTGAGCCCACTGAAACACCCTATCCGATGGAGACGGTCAATCCTTTTATCGTGCGCGATTTTTCACGCTGCATCCAGTGCGGTCGTTGCGTCCAGGCCTGTAACGAAGTGCAGGTCAATCAAGCCATCCATTACGGCTACCGCGGCGCCAGCACCAAAATCGTGGCTGCCGGTGACCGTCCTTACCGGGATTCCGATTGTGTGTTTTGCGGGGAATGCGTGCAGGCCTGTCCCGTAGGCGCCCTGGTTGAGAAAGATGCCCGCTACCAGGTGCGACCCTGGGAAACCAAAAAAGTCCGTACCACCTGCAGCTATTGCGGTGTCGGTTGTCAACTTTACCTGCATGTAAAGGACAACCAGGTTTTAAAAGTCACCGGTGTCGAGGACGTTGGCCCCAATTACGGCAGCCTCTGTGTTAAAGGCCGGTTTGGCTATAATTTCATTAATTCTCCCGATCGTCTGACCTCACCGCTGATTAAGGAAAATGGACAATTCCGTGAAGCCTCCTGGGATGAGGCCCTTGATCTGGTAGCCCGTAAGTTCGGTGAGATCAAGACTGAAAATGGGCCGGACAGCCTTGCGGTACTGACCTCGGCCCGCATCACCAATGAGGAAAATTACATTGCCCAGAAATTTTCCCGGGCGGTGCTTAAAACCAATAGTGTCGATCACTGCGCACGTCTCTGACATTCTTCCACTGTGGCCGGTCTGGCCGCAGCATTCGGAAGCGGTGCCATGACCAATACGATTGATTGTATTGAAAAAGCCGATGTCATTCTGATCACCGGATCCAACACGACCGAAAACCACCCGGTTTTATCCAGCTTTGTCAAGCGGGCCGTCACCCAAAAAGGGGCCAAACTGATTGTTGTTGATCCCAGACGAATTAAAATTACCCGCTTTGCAGATAAATGGTTGCGTCAGAATCTGGGCACCGATGTCGCCTGGATAAACGGTTTGATGCATGTGATCATCAAAGAAAATCTCTACGCTCAAGAGTATGTTGCAAGCCGTACCGAGGGATTTGATGCCCTCAAACAGACCGTTGAGAAATATACACCTGATTATGTGGCGGAAATAACCGGAATTCCCGCCCAGGAGATCATTGACGCCGCCCGCATGTATGCCGGCGCTGAACGCGGCAGTATCTTATACTGCATGGGAATCACCCAGCACACCACCGGTACGGATAATGTTAAATCTCTGGCCAATCTGGCCATGCTTTGCGGCAATCTCGGAATCGAGGGCGGCGGGGTCAACCCCCTGCGGGGACAAAACAACGTCCAGGGCGCCTGTGACATGGGCGGACTGCCGGATGTTTACAGCGGCTACCAGAAAGTGATAGACCCGGCGGCCAACCAAAAAATGGCCGCCGCCTGGGGTGTTGACCAATTGCCGGATCAGCCCGGTTTGACAGTCACCAAGATGATACCGGCGGCCCATGACGGAAAGCTCAAAGCCCTTTACATTATCGGTGAAAATCCGCTGGTTTCAGATCCTGATTTGAATCACTGCGAAAAAAGCCTCCGCAACCTGGATTTTATGGTGGTGCAGGACATTTTTCTAACCGAAACCGCCCGAGAGGCGGATGTCGTGTTGCCCTCGGCCTGTTTTGCCGAAAAAGACGGCACCTTTGCCAATACCGACCGCCGGGTTCAATTGGTGCGCAAGGCCGTGGAGCCACCCGGGCAGGCCTGGGACGATTGGAAAATCACCTGTGAAATTGCCACCCGCATGGGGTATCCGATGAACTATGAGAACAGCCGGGAGATTATGGAAGAAATTGCAACAGTGACACCTTCGTACGGGGGCATTACCTATGACCGAATCTCATACGAGGGGATTCACTGGCCGGCTCCGACGGCTGAGCATCCCGGGACTCCCGTTCTTCACCGAGACCAGTTTACCAAGGGCAAAGGCACCTTTCATGCGATTGACTATATCCCGCCGGCGGAAAGTGCGGATGCCGAATATCCGATGTATCTGACCACCGGACGTCTGCTCTACCAGTATCACACCGGTACGATGACCATGAAAAGCGACGGTTTAAATGAGATCGCACCGCACTGTTTCGTTGAAATTTCAGCCCCGGATGCCCGCAAATATGATTTGCAGGATGGCGCGGCCGTAGAAATTGCATCTCGCAGGGGCAGCATTCGGGCCGTTGCCAAGGTGTCTCAAAAGGCGGTGTCGGGTACGGTGTTTATCCCCTTTCATTACGCCGCCGCGGCCGCCAACCGGCTGACCAATGCGGCCCTGGATCCGATTTCGGGTATACCCGAGTATAAGGTTTGTGCGGTCAAGCTATCAAAAGCCGCCTAAAACCACTTTTGGCTTTTATACAGATGTGTGTGCTTTTCTTTGGATCCACTCGAGGCTTGTTGAACACCTTCTACCGATTATTGCTCGGAGGGTTAATCGCGGCTGAAAGCCGCTCCCACAATTCTCGCCACTAAGGGTGGGAGCGGCTTTCAGCCGCGATTGTCAGGTGCAATGAAATAATTGAAGGACAACAAAAAAAACCCGGCTGAATGGCAGCCGGGTTTTTGTTTTCATGTAATATGATAATTCTTTGTGTTTCTATTCTTCCTCTCTGTTGTAGAGTATTTCGAAGTCCTTGAGGTCGTCTCCCAGATACTCGCGCTCATTTTCGCCCAGGATCCCCATGGACAGGCAGATCAGGGTCCAGAGATGAACGTTGTGCCAACCGCCCTCGTAATATTCGCTCAGGTCATGAATCTGAGCGTGGCAGTTATGGCAGGGGGTGATACAATAGGTCGCGCCGGTGGCCAGAATCTGGTCGGCCTTGAGCTTGCCGAAGGCTCGGCGGGCTTCGGGCATCCCGTTCTGCAGGAAGCCGCCCCCGCCGCCGCAGCAATAGTTGTTCGATCGGTTGGGGGTCATATCGATAAAATTTTCTTCTCCCACCACCGCTTTAGTTACAAAGCGC
>JAIVWA010000160.1:0-8722 GCA_049190255.1 Gammaproteobacteria bacterium
TGGTCTGTCCGGAGTCTTCAGAAGCCGGTGCGATGGGGGCCGCCCTGCAGGCAATGTGGTGTTTTATCCGCCAAAATGAGGGGGATGTTGCAATTAGTGAGCTTACGGATCGGTACATTACGATAGATGAATCAACCCGGGCCGTGCCGGATGCATCAATTGCAGCGCAATACGCAGAGATATATCAGAAGTACCTGCGGTTAAACGATACGATATTCAGATCACCGGCCTCACCCTATTAAACGGTGACTTATATAATTCCTGCAGCACAAGACTGGCGGCACCGCGCGCCCAATCGGTATCTTTCCATTTTTGGATGACGATTTGGAGGCTCTCGTACATTTCTGGGGATGTGTGGAGTTTGATTGTCTTTTTCATCGATTCAAACAAAAGGTCTCCGGCCCGAACACCTTCACCTGCGATAATGATTTTTTCAGGATTGAAAATCTGAACCAAGCCGGAGATGCCCAGTCCCAATACTTCCCCACCCTTTTGAAATATTTTTCTTAGGCAAGGTTCTCCTTTTTTTGCAGCATCAGTAACCTCTTCAATGGTCAGGGAGGATACCGCCTTACATGGCCATTTCCCGGACTTGCAAGCATCTATGGCTGCTTTCAAAATGCGATAATCAGCCACGTAAGCTTCGATGCAGCCGAGTTTGCCGCATCGACATGGCGCGCCTCCGGGTCTGATAACCATGTGACCGAATTCGGCACCGATTCCTTTGGATCCCCTGTATATCTGCCCATTGACGACGATCCCCATGCCGACACCATGTTCGACCGTGACCATTAGAAAGTTATCGACCCCTTTTCCTTCACCAAACCACTGCTGCGCCAATGTGACGGTATTCGCATCGTTTTCGATGAGCGTCTGGATGTTAAAGCGGGTCTGGATCAGATTTCGGAGGGTCGTATTGCCTTTTCTATACAATGGAGACCAGTATGTGATGCCTTCTTCGCCGCTGACCAGACCGGGAATTCCGATGCCGATGCCGGAAATTTTTCTGATACTTAAACGCGCTTCCGAAACACAGTGACGAATGCCTTCTTCAATCAGATCAGCCACAAATTCAACGGATTTTTTGCCGATGCGCACCGGCACGATCAATGAGCTTAAAACATCGGCCTGCATATTGGTGACCGCGAAACCAATCTGGGAAGCGGACAGTTTAACCCCGACGACATAGGCCGCATCCGGGTTTAGCGCCAGCAGTACCCGCCGCCGGCCCCGGGAGGAAGAAGTCTTAGTTTCTTTTTCAACGATCATTTTCTTTTTGATCAGGCGCGCTGTAATATTGGTTACCGTAGCACGGCTTTGTCCGGTGACCGCCGCAATTTCAACACGCGAAATCAGACCGGCTCTGCGGATCGTATTTAAAATATTAAACTGATTGATCGTCTTGGTTAGTTCACGATTTGCAACTTCCATGGCTGACCTACATTGTTTTTGATTCTATCATTAAATTAATTCATATCTTACAACGAATTTTCGTTTCTCCATGCACCGGTTTAAAACAACCCCTTAAATACCAAAAAAGCTAATATCATTGACAACATAAAGAAAGAATCCTAAAGACCAATTTCATATTGACAAAAAATCGGTTTTGATGCAAGTTAAATCACAGTCAATTGGTTCACTGGATGAATTAAAAACTACCTTTTCAACCATTGGAAGGAGAGGCTATGGAACTCAATAGGAAATTAAAAATGGGAATGGTCGGCGGCGGTAGAGATGCTTTTATCGGTGCCGTGCATCGCAATGCCGCTTTGATGGACGGAAAGGTTGAATTTATTGCCGGTGCTTTATCCTCCGATCCTGAGAAAGCAACAGCATCCGCCCAGGATTTGTTGATCAGTGAAGAAAGATCCTATGGCACCTGGCAGGAGATGGTTAATCAGGAATCGAAGCTGCCAGATGGCGAACGCATCGATTTTGTCTCTATTGTCACCCCCAATTTTATGCATTTTCCGATTGCAAAGGGCTTTGCCGAAGCCGGGATTAATGTCATCTGTGATAAACCTATGACCTACACTTTACAGGAAGCAAAAGATCTCGTTAATATTATCAATAATTCCGGAGTCATCTTTGCCCTGACGCATAATTACACTGGCTATCCGATGGTCAAGCAGGCCCGCCACATGGTACGCAATGGTGAGCTTGGCGATATTTTAAAAATAGTGGTCGAGTATCCCCAAGGCTGGCTCTTAACGGCCCTTGAAGAAGAAGGACAGAAGCAGGCCTCCTGGAGAACTGACCCCAAGCGCGCAGGGATTTCCAACTGTATCGGTGATATCGGCTCCCATTGTGAAAATCTGGCACACTATTTAACCGGCCTGGAAATAACGGAAATGTGCGCCGATTTAAAAAGTATCCTGAACCGCCCTTTGGACAACGACGGCAACATATTGCTTCACTTTGAAAATGACGCCGGGGGTATTTTATATGCTTCCCAGTTCTCGGCCGGAGAAGAAAACAATTTGCAGATTCGAGTCTACGGCAACAAAGGTGCCCTGGAGTGGCATCAGGAAGAGCCCAACCATCTGTGGTTCAGGACGAACGAAGGACCGGCCCAGCTCTACCGCCGAGGAAACGGTTATCTGTGCGATGCCGCTCAACGGGCCAACCGTCTTCCACCGGGACATCCGGAAGCCTATATTGAAGCATTCGCCAATATCTATGCCAATGCGACCGATACAATTCGTGCTAAAATTCTCGGTCAAGAACCTACCGAACTGGAACTTGATTTCCCCCAGGTGATTGACGGAGCAAGGGGGCTCGCATTTATTGAGTCAGCGGTTGAAAGCAGCCGGAGCGACCAGAAGTGGTATCCGATGAAAACCTTTAGATAAACTCTTCTAAATTGACGATTGACTATTGTCTATTGAATATTGGTGGAATTCTATCATTTACTTTTTTGCAACAAATAACACGAAAGAATTTTTAAGCGCCTAACAAAGGGAGGAACAATCATGGCAAGACCTGTGACCCTATTTACCGGACAATGGGCTGATTTACCCCTGACGGAACTGGCCAAAAAAGCCAGCGGCTGGGGCTATGACGGTCTGGAGTTGGCCTGTTGGGGCGATCATTTTAACCCGGCCAAAGGAGCGACGGACCCCGCTTACTGTGAACAACAGAAAAATATTCTCAAAGAATACAATCTAAGTGTTTATTCTATTTCTCATCACCTGGCCGGACAGCTGGTCTGTGATTTAAACAATGATGCTCGATCCGACGGATTCGCCCCGAGTGACTGTGCCGGCGATCCTGAGAAAAAAAGGGCCTGGGCGGTGGAGACCATGAAACAAACCGCGATTGCCGCAAAAAACATGGGCTTAAAAGTCGTCAACGGGTTTACCGGGTCGTCCATCTGGCATCTGATTTATTCGTTTCCACCGGTCAGCGAAGAACAGATCGAAGAGGGATTTAAGTACTTCGCCGATATGTGGCATCCTATCCTGGACGTGTTTGACGAGAACGGCGTCAAATTTGCCTTGGAGGTTCACCCGACCGAAATTGCTTTCGACACAGTGACCGCGGAGCGCGCTTTGGAGGCAATTGATCGACGGGAAGCGTTTGGATTCAATTTTGATCCCAGCCATCTGGAATGGCAGGGTGTTAACCCGGTAAATTTCATCAAGAACTTTCCCGATCGGATCTACCATGTTCATATGAAAGATGCGATTGTCAGCCTTGACGGCACATCCGGGATTCTAAGCAGTTATATGAACTTCGGCCAGCCCGGACGCGGTTGGGATTTCCGATCCCCCGGGAGAGGGCAGGTGAATTTTGAGGAGATCATCCGCGCATTAAATGAAATTAAATATGAGGGACCGCTCTCCGTAGAGTGGGAAGATGCAGCCATGGATCGCGAAGCAGGGGCCCAAGAAGCAGTGGATTTTGTCAAGCAAATTGATTTCCTGCCATCAGACCACGTGTTCGATGAAGCGTTTTCTTCAGATTAGGTCCTATGTGTTTGTAACAAAATCTATAATCATTCGAAGATTTCTGATGTTTCGAACACCCTAATATATTGCTTGTTACATCTCTTGTCGGACCAAGCTATGTGTTTGTATTTTATGAAGAGATCTTCAAAAAATGGTCGTTTTTCAGTCTTAGGGAACACTTTTCAGGGGTAAAAACATGGTTGTAAGGACTTTGGGATTCCCTAAGTTCATAACCCTCATTATTCTGCGAGCCCTTTGAAAGCCCTGTATCAGCCCATTATTAGCCCTTTGACCATGCACTAAGAACCTCAACCGCATTCATTCACGGCTAAAGCCGTGGCTTTCTGCGGTCGGGGTAAAGGATGGTTAATCCAGCGTTAACTGTAACGGCAATATTATTCCTGGCAGTTTCAATGAGCGAACGGATATCATTGATTCGATTGGCGGAAATGGTCTTGTCGTATGTTTTTGCAATTTAAGCCAACCGCCAGTGTCCGAACATCTTTGACCCAACATGCATGATTTTTCCCTCTTCTTTGAGTTCTCTTAACAGATTTATAGCCATGGATCTCAATTCCGGAAAGATGTCCCTGAAATCCTTGGCTGCTGTATCCCGATTTATTCCTTAACCCTGTATTTGGTGCTTTTTCCGGAACCTGTTTTTTCAACACCCCCCAAATCTATCAGCTCTTTAAGCCTTTTTATGGCCGTATTTTGATGAATATCTATCTCCTTTGATATCGCGGAAGAAGACAACGGTCCTTTTAATCTAAGTGTCCGATATATTTCTTCCAAATGGAATGTCATTTGATGCTTCGTTCTGAGAGTAACACAGAAATATTGGCCTTTTTCCTCAAATTCCGGCCTTGGATTGCCTGAATTCTTCATCTCCTGAATCATTCTTGAAATTCCGCTTCCAAGCTCTTCCATAAAGCCGGCCCCGCGAAAAATGCGGGCAAGGCTTCTGTTTCTAATTTCTGAAATACCCTGGCCCAACAGATCAATGCTTAAAGTGCCGGGAAGCACACCGGGACTTGTTATTTTGCAACGATCACTAAAGATATCCACTTGCACAGAGGCTCCTTTCAAACTATAATCTCTGTGCACAATCGCATTAATGACAGCCTCCCTTACAGCAAATGCCGGCAATAGCGGGATCCTCTCTCTTTTTGCACTTACAAGTTTTTGGGTCTTTGGAATCTCTGATAGGGAATAATCAATAATTCTCTCTATTTTCAAAGCGAGAGGCAGTTCAAAGAATTGTGTAGACAGTATTTCCGTTCTGTCGATTCCTTTATATCTGGTAATCTTAATTTGCGAATAGTCAAACTCCCTTAATTCGGGCAGATTTTCTTTGCCAAAAAGGATCACTCCTAGAAAGGTGGGAAAGATGTCTCCATTGTTTTTCTTTAATGTCACGTAATGAAAAAAGTGATTAAGCAACAACTTCTTAACCCCAAGAAGCCTCATGAAAAAAACATTCAATGCCTCTTTATCTAAAGCATCTTTACCACACTGAAAAAACATCTGATCAAGGTAACTAATGCCGTAGGCCTGACGTTTCAACTCCTCTATGGCGGAAAGACCGGCCTGTCTATTGGTTGACCCGATACGAATATAAGTGCCCTTTTCCAGGCCTTTTGAAGCAAGATAATAGGGCTTTTGCTGGCCGGGAAGAATCTGTACACTAAGGAGCTGTCTGTTTTTCAGATTAATGGTTTGTATATACGGGGAAATTGACGGCCGGATACTATCATGAATAGTATTTGAAATCTTTTCTTCCAACTCAAAAGGGTTCTCTATTCCTACTATATCTCGGCTTTTATCATCTATCCCAATAATTAACTCCCCTCCAGCTCCATTCGCAAAAGCAATAATGGTTTTTAACCACTTCACTCTGGGTGGTAGGGATCTTTTCAACTCCAATTTACGATTTTCAGGCTGTCTTACTTTATCAAGTATATTCATTTTTCCTCACACTGAATACCCTTTCTCACATTTTCTCACAGTGAGAATCAGAAGATTTGTGAGTAAGGACCCAAACCCGGGTTACGCCTTGATTTGTGATTTTGCACATGTCAAGATCACTCCCATTATCCCTACCCAGGCATATCATGCCACGTTCTACCATCCAACGGCCACACCATGCACATTTCGGCGTAGAAATTACGCCTGAGAGTAGCTTTAAGAGGGATAAGGGCGATAAAATGGACTTGTTGTAATTTTTTGTAATCCCCATCTTTTTTGGGTTTTCTTAAGAGGCTGGAAATATCCATAGCGTTTCCACGGGGGCTTTTAGAGACCACATAGACTAACTGGCTATTTCCTTGAGACGAAACTTGCGCGTTAAATCATTGTGCCATTTGTGTTGAATGTGTCCGTCGCGTTGCAGCCTGCCAACAATAATGCCCGGACAGATGTCAATGGATTGCGCAAAGGCGACAATGTCGCCTTTATAAAATTGCCTCTTTGCCACGAAAGTCTTGTATTTATTTTCAGGTATTAATTTGTTTGCCGCAAATCTATTTGCTGCTTCCTCAGCCTCGTTTGTGCCCATATCTTCTTCATCGATAAATACGCTGGTTTTTCCGTGAAGGATTATGTGACCTGCTTCATGGAAAAAAGTGAACCAGAAATGGTCATCTCTCTTATAGCGAAGGCTGAGCATGATCAGCGCTTTATCCGGGCCGAGCCATCGCGTCGCGCCGCTCAGACGAGTCTTTGGAAGTTCGGGAATTAATACAAGTGCAATGCCGGAATTTCGACAGAGCTCTTTCATACGTGGTTCAAAAACCTCCGGGTCTTCCCGTGTAAGGAATCGTATCTCCTGCAATGCATTTTTAAATGTATTCTTGTCGAACGGAGATGTTTTGATATTTTCCGCTTCAATCTCACCGATCCGGAGCCATGCCGACACCGATTCTTTCGAGCTTGTAAAGGATGGTGATTTTCTGTATGAAACAGCAATGCGCTTAAACTGGGCCTTCCATGCCTCCACGCTCGCAACGCCAAAGAAATCCAGAAGTTCTTCAACTTTTTCGGCAAGGGTTTGTCGTCTGCGGATAAAGCCTCTTTTCGCAAGATCTGTAAGGGGAAATTTTTTTACCCATTCTTTTTTGTTTTCAAGCATTCGCCGGTCAGCAATTTTGGCAACATGCAGCCGATAATATGCGTTAAGATTATTCCATATATTTGCAGATACGCCCAAAACACGCTCGAAGTGAATAGCAGTTTCAGGTGTAACCGGAGCTTTTCCATGGATGATTTGGCTAACTGTCTTTAAGGATAGGCCGCTTCGCTCGGCAAATGCAGTCCTTGTTATCCCTCGGGCTTCAAGAGTCTCTTCTAAAATCTCCCCCGGATGAATAGCATAGCCGGGGGTATATTGATTTAGGCTTGTCGCGACCATTAATGATAGTCCTCCACTCCAAGAATTTTGATTGCTGTTATTTGGGTTAAGTCAATTCCGCCATCGTCCTTTCTTGGCAATGGCTCATGATTTGGTTTGAAAATGAGACGATAAGGATGTTTTAAGTCGACTGCGAATTGACCGCTGTGTTTTCCACTGAGCTTGTGTTTTCGCTTAGGTTTTGTATACGGCACTTCAGCCAATACCGGTGATGCTCTAAGTACTGCCATGCGGCGCATTATCAAACGCGCTTTCTCTGCCCCGAATTTTTTTTTCAACTCTTTTTCAGAATTAAAGACCTTCTTAAGGGTTTTATTTCTGAAAGCTATATCCATTCTTTAAAATATCCTTTACCATTCAGGTAAAACATTTTCAAGTTAAATTTAATGTTTTAATTCATTTAATCTCGAAAGCCGCTTCAAATATGAAATCAGTATTTTATAACGACTTTATTTCACTAAATATTATATGATGTGCTTTCCGTCACTGGTCAAATTTTGGTCATTTATCGGTCAATTAAGGCAATTGATAGGCAATCCCCTTGCCAGCCTTGCCTATCCTCTCGAACACACTCTTTTTGACCATCTCTGATAGATCGATTGTTGCTGTTTGTCTCGATATATTAGTCAATTCCTGATATTCATTCAAAATGAGGTTCCGAAATATCTGCCACTGATAGCGGATTTTTACTTTCCATCATAATCGCCAAAATCACCTATTAAATGCCAATGGTTATGTCCGATAAGTGTCTGGGACGTGTCCGTTATGTCCGATAAATGTCCGTTATGCCAATTCATATTTCCTGCCTTTCTTTTCACCAATCTCTTTCAGAATATTTTTATCTACTAAATCTTGGAGATCTCTATATAAGGTTTTTTCAGAAACGTTTTTAATTAAAGCTTTATAAGAAGATAAGTTTATAATCTTATTTTCTTTGATATGATCAACAGCTTTAATTTGCCTGTCATTCAATCCAAGTTTGCGTAAATATTCCTCCGTGTAAATATCTTTCCTGAATTCCACAAGGAAGCCACTCTGATATTCTTCGAAATGAGGTGCCGGAATACCTGCCAAAGAGCAAAGTTTCAGCATTTTGCCGATGCCGCTGCCCCATTGCTCTATCAACCCCATGTCATATAATACGGCGCCAATTCCCTTGTTTCTGAGAACAGACCCATGAGGTTTGAAAAGATCATCCATGGTAATACCCAGAGGCAGACCACCTGGGTTCCAAATGGTTAGGCGATCATCATATATCCTTACCTCGGTATTTGACGGCATTGTATAGTCTCGATGACACACGGCATTGATGATAGATTCGCGTATGGCTTCAAGAGGATAATCCCACACTTCATCTCTTTGA
>JAIVWA010000161.1:0-5239 GCA_049190255.1 Gammaproteobacteria bacterium
CACGGCTGCTTTCGACAGGCTCAAGCCCTGAGCTTGCCGAAGGGAGCTTGTCGCAGGCTGCGGGTTGTCATTCTGCGGTTCTGCGGTTCCCTGTTCAAATCCCGAACTGCCAACCTCTGCACTATGAACCCTGAACCCTGAACCCTGAACCTTGAACCAATATTTTGTGGAACCGTTTTTTACCGGATCTCAAAACGATGGTTTCTTCATCGTCCAAATCTTGGGCGGATATCAATTGGTCGAAGGTGTCAATTCTATGGCCGTTCACATAAGCGCCCCCCTGCTGGATGAGCCTTCGTGCGGCACCATTTGAAGCCGCCAGACCGGCATCATAGAAGAGCTTGAAAGCCGGTATGCCGGCTTTCAATTTTTCCGCGTCCACATAGGTATGGGGCACGCTCACATCGTCACGGCCCGCTTCGCCTCTGGGCACTAAGCTTGAAGGCAGGATATGTCCCGGAATATCGCGGCTGCCAAACATGCTGACAGCAGCCTGATAGGTTTTATGTGCCTCTGCTTTGCCGTGGGCCAATAGGGTTGTTTCAAAAGCCAGGACAGCCTTGGCGCTGTTCAATTCAGAGCCCTGCATTTTTTCAATTATATCTATCTCATCCATGGGCAAAAACGTGAAAAGCGCCAGGAATCTGGCAACATCTCTGTCATCGGTATTGACCCAGTATTGAAAATACTCATAGGGGGAAGTTCTTTCAGGGTCCAGCCAAATCGCCCCTTTGGCGGTCTTACCCATCTTTTCACCGCTGCTGGTCGTAATCAGCGGGAAGGTGACTCCGAAGGCTGTCTGCTGCTGCATCCTGCGTATGAGTTCAACCCCGGCCACGATATTGCCCCACTGATCGCTGCCGCCCATCTGAAGCCTGCATCCCTGGCTTCTGGATAACTCCAGAAAGTCATAGGCCTGCAGGACCATGTAATTAAATTCAATAAAACTCAAACCGTCTTCGGAATCGAGGCGAATTTTACAACTTTCCGCTTTAATCATGCGATTGACGGAAAAGTGCCGCCCGACATCCCTCAGAAAGGAGATATAGCCCAGTTTGGTCAACCAGTCGGCATTGTTGAGCATAATCGCCTTACCGTCACTGAAATCAAGAAAATGGGAAAGCTGCTGCTTAATACCCATCGCATTTTCTTCTAGGGTTTCCAGCGTCAGTAATTTGCGCATCTCGGTTTTACCGCTGGGGTCTCCGACCAGACCGGTGCCGCCACCAACCAGAGCAATGGGACGATGTCCGTGTCGTTGCATATGGGCCAGCGACATTATCGGTACCAGACTTCCAATGTGCAGACTGGATGCGGTGGGATCGAATCCGATATAACAGGTTGTATTACCTTGATCGATATATTCATCCAGCTCTTGATCATGGGTCGTCTGTTCAACAAAACCCCGCCTTTTGAGTTCATCAATTACATTTCCCATTTATTTTCGACCTTAATTTAATAGAAAAAACTTTAATCATATTGGAGATAAATTATTTTCTCCGTACCGCATCAAGGTTGTCCGGTTTGCCGGTTGAGCCCGTTGAGCCCGAAAAAACCGCTACTAATACAGTTAGATGGTAGTGCCGGCAACCGGCCAAACCGGCTAACGGGCAAACCTATTTGTTGGCATACTCGACGGCCCTCGTCTCCCTGATCACGGTAACTTTTATCTGACCGGGAAATGTCAACGACTCCTCAATCTTTTTGACAACATCGCGGCTGAGCAAGATGGATTCTTCATCGGAAATCTTGTTGCTCTCGACGATCACCCGGAGTTCTCGTCCGGCCTGTATGGCGTAAGTATTCGCCACGCCTTTGAAAGAATTGGCTATATTCTCGAGATCCTCTAACCGTTTGATATAGTTTTCCAACAATTCCTTGCGTGCGCCGGGTCGCGCCCCGGATAGCCCGTCTGCCGCCTGCACCAACAAGTCATATACCGAATTCGGCGGTACATCTTCATGATGGGCAGCAACGGCGTGCACAATTTTGGGGGACTCACCGAATTTTTTTGCAACCTGGGAGCCGATAACAGCATGGGGGCCTTCGACTTCATGATCGATTGCTTTACCAATATCATGCAAGAGCCCCATCCGTCTGGCCAGTTTGACATTTAAGCCCAATTCGGAAGCCATAATTCCGGATAAAAAACCGACTTCAACGGAGTGCTGTAAAACATTTTGAGCATAACTGGTTCGAAACTTTAATCGACCTATAAATTTTATCAATTCAATGTGAATACCGTGCACACCAAGATCGAAGGCAGCCTGCTCACCGGCTTCCTTGATGGCCACATCGACTTCCTGCCCCACTTTTTTGACCACATCCTCTATGCGAGCGGGATGGATTCTTCCGTCGGAAATTAAGCGCATCAATGAAAGGCGTGCAACCTCTCGCCGGACGGGATTAAATCCTGACAGAATAACCGCTTCGGGCGTATCGTCTATGATCAAATCAATACCCGTGGCAGCTTCCAGCGCACGTATATTGCGTCCTTCACGGCCAATAATTCTACCCTTCATTTCATCGCTGGGCAATTGAACCACTGAGACGGTCCTTTCGGCCACAAAATCCCCGGCATATCTTTGAATAGCTGTGGCAAGGATTTTTTTGGCCTTTTTGTCGGCCTGCTCCTTAGTCTCATTCTCTATCCGCTTGATATATTTGGCCCCCTCGTGGCGGGCTTCATTTTCCATGGCCCGGATAAGCAGTTCCTTGGCCTGGTCAACCGTCAAACCGGAAATTTTTTCCAGTTGCCTTTTTTGCTCCTCGATCAGTTCGTTGTACTCTAATTCCTTGCGTTCAAGTTTGCCCTCGCGTTTGGTCAAATGTCTTTCTTTGTGCGTCTGCTCGCGTTCCCGACGTTCGATTTTCTCAATCTTACGGTCAATATTTTCTTCTTTCTGCATCAAGCGGGATTCTCGATTTTTCAGTTCCGCCCGGGTATCCTTGGTTTCGGTATCAAATTCGCTTTTTAATTTAAAAAGCCTGGCCTTTACCTCCAAATCGGCTTCCCTCAAAAGAGTTTCCGCCTTTTTCTTGGATTCTTCGGTAAATCGAGCCGCTTCTCCTTCGGCCGCCTTTATTTTCTGGGACATGATTCTACCCTTGCCCCAGTAAGCGATCAATAAACCGGCAAAAAAGCATCCGATGCCGATCATTATACTGTAATCATTCATTATATCTCTCCCCGGCTATCAAAGAACGGATGTTATCGCTTTGATTACCACATTTTGTCAAATCGATTTGTAATAAGGAATCGGGGAATAAGGTTTGGGTGGATTCAAATTGAGGGAAGTGCCGTTGAAAATTACCTGCCCTGCTGCTGATTCCGGGGCAAGGAAAAACCCCCGCCTCAATGCCGTGTTGGCAAGTCTTTGAACCTGGGGTTCAAAGTGGGCACCGTTTAGCTTCTTTAGGCTTTTCTGAACGAGCAGAACATGCACACCGAAGCCAGGGAAGGCTCCCGTCGTAATAGCTGTTGGATCAAAGAATTTCTTCCAATCACGCGCATGGCAGGGGCAACAGTTTTTGTCTGTTATTCAACTCCCTTCACCTATTAATGAATCCCGGAAAAACCACCGAAGGAAACGGCTTAGCTATGCTGGTATAGGTATCAGGGAAAGTGTTTTGTTTTTTTCGGATCACATATGTCCAAATTCAATTTTTAGGCTTGGAATTTCCATCACTGCACACTGTTATCCAATGTACGAATCAAGTTCGAAGTTCGATTTGTAACATCACGCAACAATTTAGAATAACTCCTTTTCAATTCCATATGTTCATTGGCAATATTCAGTGCGGCTGACATTAAAATGGCTTGTTTCGAAACATTTGATGATTGACCGGATTGCTGCTTCTCAACTTGAGCCACTTCCTTGACCAGAAAATCAGCAACCTCCTTTTCTCTAGTTACTTCCGAATTGGCTTTAAACGTATGCGGTTGTCCAAAAAGCTCTATGGTTACAGTTTTTTCCAATGGTTATTGACTTTTTCCCTTCCGATACCCATACCATGCCGACCACAATTGGGATAATTATAAGATCTCATCAATTCGGGCCAGCAAACCGTCAATTTTTGATCGCATCAAGGCCTTCTCCTCAGCGTAACTTCTCTCCGCCTCAACCTTACCTTGAATCTCCTCCTCTAAACTTTTAAGTTTTGATTTAAGTTCTAAATTGGTTGCCTCGTGGGCTTTGCAAATTTTGATTAATCTTTCAACTTTTTGTTCAATTTCTTCAAATTGTCTGAAGACCAACTCTTCATCCAAAATTCATACCTCACCCTGAAATTAATTCAATATAATCTGTAATATATCAAAAAGTCAAGAAATAATCCGCGGCTGCTTTTTCATGATTACATCCACCATTTCCAGATCCTGATAGGTATTGACCCCCAGAATTTGCCGAGAATCGGCAGCAGTCCGGACCCCCATTTTCTTTTTTTCCCGGTATCCGATCTCCATAATATCGGTAAGGTATCGCTCGCCCTGGGCATTGTCTGATCCGATCTTCGGCAGCGCTTCCCGCAAAAAGCCTTTGTTTATGCAATAAATGCCGGCATTTATCAGCTTAATTTCCTTTTGCTGGGCGGTGGCATCGGCTTCTTCAATGATTCGGGCAACCTGTTGGTTCGCATCGAGCAAAACCCGTCCATAACCGGTTGGATTGTCCAGCTCCACTGCCAAAAGTGAGATATCACGTTCATCGGCTAAGTGGTCCTCAACAAGTCCGGCGATGGTATCCGGTTGAATGAGAGGTACATCGCCGCATAGCACGACCACTTCTTCGCAGGGTTCAGGAATATTCGGCAGGGCACAAAGTACAGCATGCGCCGTTCCAAGCTGTTTATCCTGGTAGGCAAAAATTAAATTTCCGAATCCGGATAAGGTATTCCGAACTGTTTGCGCCTGATTACCGATGACCACAATAATATCATCCCCGGCCAGTTTACGGGCGGCAGCAACAACATAAATAATCATGGGCTGGCCGGCAATTTCATGAAGGACCTTGGCTTTATCTGATTTCATACGGGTCCCCATACCGGCGGCTAGTATAACAACGGCAATATTGTTATTCATTGGTTCCACCTGTTTAGACTGTTAAGGTTCAAGCTTTCAGGGTTCAACGTTCAGGATTGAACAGCGAACCGCAGAATATCGAATAATGAATGTCGAATGTCGAAGGAATGTATTTATCTATTTTATATAAAGGATTGAGCAAAGCGAAACCACCCTTCG
>JAIVWA010000161.1:5249-8707 GCA_049190255.1 Gammaproteobacteria bacterium
AAGGACCTTGGCTTTATCTGATTTCATACGGGTCCCCATACCGGCAGCCAGGATTATTACGGCAACTTTGTTTTTCATAAGTGATTCCTGCTTGTTAGTCTGATTTTCTATTGTATTAGACGTTGGAATAATGGAGTATTGGAGTAATGGAGTAATGGAAAAGAGTTTCTCCATTCAATTCCAACACTCCAATACTCCACTACTCCAACACTCCCAGTACAAATACGGATGGAATTGCCACGTTGCTCTGATATCACATAGTTCTGCAGCATCCCGTACATAACAAAAAGGGTAAACCAACAAATTGGTTTACCCTTTATTATACAATATCCCCTTCTGGTGTAAACACTGAAAAGAAATTATCGTTGAACAATGTCCGAACCGGCTATTGGGACCCGGCTATTCTTATGCGTACAACCGCTCGTTCCAAAGCCGCTTTTGCCCGCTCGCTATCAACCTGTTCCTTGGCACGGTCTTCGACAAGTCGTTTTTCAGCCCGTTCCATGGCCGACTTGGCCCGCTCCGGATCAATATCCTCCATTTTCTCAGCCGATTCAGCCAATACGGTTACTTTATCCGGCAGTGCTTCAGCAAATCCGCCACTGACAAATACATACTGGTCTTTGCCGTCTTGATCCCGGTAGTGGATAGCACCTGTTTTTAAGGATGTCATAAATGGTGTATGACCGGATAATACGCCAAATTCACCCAGGCTGCCGGGCGCCATAACAATCTGGGCCCTATCGTTGACTACTTGCTTTTCCGGGGTAACAACCTCTAATCTAATATTCTCAGCCATATCTGTTCCTTATTATTCAGCAGCCATCGTTTTGGCTCTTTCCAGCACGTCATCAATGCTCCCGACCATGTAGAAGGCCTGCTCCGGAAGATCGTCGTGTTTGCCGTCAACGATCTCCTTGAAGCCCTTGACCGTGTCCTCGATCTTCACATAAGATCCGGGTGTATTGGTAAAAACTTCGGCAACGTGAAAGGGCTGTGACAGAAAACGCTGGATCTTTCTCGCACGGCTAACGGTAATTTTGTCTTCGTCAGCCAGTTCATCAATTCCCAAAATGGCGATAATATCCTGGAGCTCGGTATATTTTTGCAGGATTTGCTGCACCTCGCGGGCCACCTGGTAATGTTCATCACCGATATAGGCGGCATCCAGAATTCTGGATGTTGAATCAAGGGGGTCCACTGAAGGGTAGATACCAAGCTCAACCAGCTTACGGGAAAGAACCACGGTCCCGTCCAGATGAGCAAATGTGGTGGCAGGTGCCGGGTCGGTCAGGTCGTCTGCGGGAACATAGACACATTGAACGGCCGTGATCGATCCTTTGTCTGTTGAGGTAATCCGTTCCTGCAGCTCACCAAGGTCCACAGCCAGCGTCGGCTGGTAACCCACAGCGGACGGCATCCGTCCCAATAGGGCTGAGACCTCGGAACCGGCCTGGGTAAAACGGAAAATATTATCAATAAAAATAAGAACGTCCTGTCCTTCTTCATCCCTATAATATTCAGCTGCTGTCAGGGCGGACAGTGCAACACGGGCCCTTGCGCCGGGAGGCTCCGTCATCTGCCCGTAAATCAGGGCTGCTTTGGGAAGTACACCGGCATCCTTCATTTCATGATACAGGTCATTGCCCTCACGGGTCCGTTCCCCGACTCCGGCGAATACCGAAATACCGCCGTGCTCCATAGCAATGTTATGAACCATCTCCATCATAATAACGGTTTTACCGACGCCGGCCCCGCCGAAGAGACCCATTTTTCCGCCCCGTGGAAACGGAACTAGCAGATCGATAACCTTGATACCGGTTTCAAGAACGCGTACCGACGTATCCTGCTCGGTAAAAGCCGGCGCTTCACGGTGGATCGGAAGCATCTTTTCCTGGCTTACCGGACCCAGTCCGTCAACGGGTCTGCCAACAACATTGAGAATACGCCCCAGGCCTGCTTCGCCAACGGGCATCATGATCGGTTTGCCGGTATCCTTTACCTCCTGTCCTCTCGTCAGACCGTCGGTAACATCCATGGCAATGGTTCTGACCACATTGTCCCCCAGATGCTGGGCGACTTCAACAACCAGGTTGCCCTCTTCATCGCTGATGGCGGGGTTGCTGATCGTCAGTGCCGTATAGATGAAAGGCAGATTACCCTGTTCGAATTCCACATCCACCACAGGGCCCAGGACCTGAATAATTTTACCAATGTTTTCTCCCATCGAAAGACCTCCGAAAAAAATTAGTTATTCGTTATTCGTTAATTGTTATAAGTTACTCGTTAATAAATTTAGCGTTCCTATTCAACTGATAACATTTAACAAATAACTATTAACAGTGTCTACCCTCTAAGTGCTTCGGCACCACCGACGATGTCCATCAGTTCCGCGGTAATGGATGCCTGCCTGGCCTTGTTATATGTCAGGGTCAAATTTTCGATCATATCATTACATGCTGTGGTGGCATTGTCCATGGCCGCCATCCGCGCGGCATGCTCGCTGGTAGACGTTTCCAGCAAGCAGCTGTGCAGCTGCACATGGACACTTTTTGGCAGCAATTCCCCCAGCAGACTGTCAGGCGACGGTTCACAAATATGCTCCGCCAGGTATTCTCCGGCTTCCTCCGGGGCCTGATCTTCGTCGCTTGCGATCAGCGGAATCGGAAGCAGCTGCTTTATCATTGGAACCTGTCGGCCGATACTGATAAATTCAGCGTAGATGACATAAACCTCGTCATAGTCCCCCTTCAGGTAGCCCTCAACAAACTTGCGCCCTGCTGTGGCGGACACATTGAAGCTGAAGGTCGTGCCGACAATGCCGATGTGCTCATCTTCAATCGTGAATTTTTCCTTCCGGCACCAGTCGCGTCCCCGTCTCCCAAAATTGGTGAAGGAAATTTCATTGGCATCACCTTTTTTTTGCTTTACAAAGGCCTTCGCCTTGTCAATCAGGTTGACATTGAAACCGCCGCACAGCCCCCGGTCTGATGTACATAAAACCACATGAATTTTCTTTACTTCCTCACGCGGCACCAGTAAAGGGCTGGCTTCCTCACCGGATTTTTGAGCCAGGCTCCCCAACACCTCCGAGAATTTGCTGGCATACGGGCGAAAATTTTCCATATTCGCCTGGGCGCCCCGCAATCTCGAGGTAGCCACCATATTCATGGCCTTTGTGATCTGCTTTGTTTTCTTAACTGCAGCAATTTTATTCTGGACATCTTTTAAGCTTGCCATACTGATTAACCTTCTGATCGTTATGATCGTTTTGATCGTTGGGATCGTTTTGATCGTTGGGATCGTTGTGTTCGTTGTGATCGTTGTGTTGGTTGTGATCGTTAGGATCGTATTAATGCAGTCTATATAGACTATGATTTACCCTAACGATCTTAACGTTCTAAACCTTCTTAACGATCTAAACCAACTATTAAATCTACGATTTACCTCACCGCTCC
>JAIVWA010000162.1:0-8655 GCA_049190255.1 Gammaproteobacteria bacterium
AAACGGTGGAGCGTAGCGACTTCCATCATTCGTCATTCTTCATTCGACATTCGTCATTCCAGAAAGGGAGGATATATGGATTTTACTATTACGGACAAGATGCAAACCATCCTGGGAATGATCGATGAGTTTGTGGAAAAAGAACTTATCCCGCTGGAACCCGAGTTTCTGACCAAACCCAGCACCAACCTGATTCCGGTTTTTGAAGAAAAACGCAAAATGGTCAAACAAATGGAACTCTGGGCGCCGAATCACCCCAGAGAGTACGGCGGGATGGAACTAGATCTGTTGGAACACGCCCTGGTTTCCGAATCTTTGGGTCGCAGTCCACTGGGTCACTATATCTTCGGCTGCCAGGCCCCGGATGCCGGCAACATCGAAATTTTGCATCAATTCGGCAGTGACGAACAAAAGGCAAAATATCTGGGGCCTCTGGTCGACGGTAAAATCCGCAGCTGTTTTTCGATGACTGAAGTTGAGCTGCCCGGCTCCAATCCGGTGATGATGGATACAACTGCGGTAAAGGACGGCGATGACTATGTCATCAACGGTCAGAAATGGTATACTTCATCCGCCGACGGGGCCGAATTTGCGATTGTTATGGTCGTCACCAATCCCGAGGCCGGACGTTACCTTCAGGCGAGTATGATTATTGTACCCACGGACACCCCCGGTTTTAATCTGGTGCGCAATATTCCGGTCATGGGCCACGCCGGCGAGGACTATTTCAGCCATGCTGAAATTTTATATCAGAATTGCCGGGTGCCCCAATCAAACCTATTGGGCCCTGAAGGTCACGGGTTTGTGATTGCCCAGGAACGACTCGGTCCCGGTCGTATACACCACTGTATGCGCTGGATCGGCATCTGCAACCGGGCCTTTGATCTGATGGTTGCCCGGGCCCGGGATAGAATCATTGCTCCGGACCGAAAGCTGGCTGCCAAGCAAATCATCCAATCATGGATTGCCGAATGTGCGGCCGACATCCAGGGCGCCCGTCTGATGGTGCTCCACGCTGCCTGGATGATTGAGAATGTTGGGAAAAAAGAGGCCCGCAAAGAGATCTCGCTGATAAAATTTGTCGTGGCCAATGTGATGCAGAAGGTAATCGATCGATCGCTGCAGGTCCACGGCGGGCTCGGCATGACCGATGATACCATTCTGGCCTTTTATTATCGGCACGAACGGGCGGCCCGCATTTATGACGGTGCCGATGAGGTTCACAAGATTTCAGTGGCGAAGAGGATACTGAAGGAATACGAGGGCAAACGAGTACGGTAACAGAGAATTTATATCTGTGCAATTTGCCGGATTTTATGGGTGCTCAGGGTGAATTTTTCTCCAGAAGGATCAATTGCTGGATTTACCGCAGTGCTTCCAAAATTTAAATTTAGAACAACATGACCTACGCTGAATTTCAAAATCAGGTAAAGCTCTCCAAACAGGATATTTGCCGGGAGGTTTTTTTAGCGAATCGCCATTCCATCCGGGTTAAAAAAGAACATACAGTGGTCAAAAATCTGGAGCTGATTTTTAGCGCGACCTTGAAAATCAGCAATAAAAAGGGCTTTCAGGCCATGAGCATGCGGGATTTGAGCCGGGAAACCCGTTTGAGCATGGGCGCCCTGTATTCCTACTTTGCGAGCAAGGAAGATCTGCTGGCCATGCTTCAGCACCAGCGGCGCACGATTACCGGACGTATCCTCAAAGAACGCATTGACAGGGAATCAGAGCCCACTGCCAAACTTCAAACAGCCATTTTGACCCATCTCTATTTAAGTGAAGTCATGCAGCCCTGGTTTTATTTTTCTTACATGGAAGCCAAGAATCTTTCCAAAAAGGAGCAGGCCTTGGCGGTTGCCAGTGAACGTTTCACCGAAAAGGTTATTGCCGACATTTTAGAGGGGGGCAAATCCGGCGGTATTTTCAATCTTGACGACTGCCAATTGACCGCCAGTGTCGTCAAGGCCATGCTGCAGGACTGGTATCTAAAACGGTCAAAGTATGCCAGAAGGAGTATTTCAGTGGATCGGTACGCTCAATTTGTTCTTGGGTTTATCGAAGCGTTCGTACTCAAGAATTGACAAACTACATGATATTAATGCGATCGGTGTCTATCAAAATTACCACCCAGGCTCTATTAGGCTATTTTTCCTATCTTCAAATGATTGAATATTTAATCCGCCTTCCGGCGGATTGCGGCGGATCAATTTTATAAAGACCTATCAAAAAAATGACGGAGCGAAGCGACACCACAATTTTAGGCACTTTAGGCATTTTAGTGCATTTTAGGCATTTCGTTTTTCCGGCGGATCCGGGTTGGGTAAATTATAGTCATAATTTTAAAATGTTACGATTGTTGAAACATGAAGTGTCAAATTATTTCGCAAATATAGGATAAATCCATATTTACAACCACTTAACTACTTAACCAATCAACTAATCAACCAATCAACGATATCTGCCTAAGGGGGTTACAGATGGACAATTCCGATCAGGCATGCGATATTCGCCAGGGTGAAGAGTTTGATCCGGCCGGAGTTGAAGCCTTTTTAAGAGATTCAATTCCCGGACTGCAGGGGGAGATGGCCATCCAGCAGTTTCCCAGCGGGCACTCTAATTTGACTTACCTGATCACTTTGGGTGACCGTGAACTGGTGCTGCGCCGGCCACCGTTTGGAACCAAGGCCAAAACCGCCCACGACATGGGCCGCGAATATCGCATCCTCAGCGCTCTTAAGGACGCCTATCCCTACTGTCCGACTCCCCTTGCCTATACGGAAGATACGGATGTTCTCGGATGCCCCTTTTATGTCATGGAAAGAATCCGGGGAATCATTGTCCGGCGCGAATTTCCGGCGGGGTTGGCGGACTCACCGGAAAAGATCGCCGGGCTGTGCCGCAAACTGGTACAGGTACATCATCAACTGCACGCCATTGACTACCGGCAGGTTGGACTGGAGAATTTCGGCAAGCCGGCCGGCTATGTAAAGCGTCAGGTGGTGGGCTGGAGCCAGCGTTACCGCGCCGCGCGCACTCCGGATGCACCCGACTGCGAGGACATCATGGCCTGGCTGGAGGAAAAAATGCCGCCTGATTTTCCAACGCCGGCGATTATTCACAATGATTTTAAGCTGGACAATGTGGTGCTTGACAAAGATAATCCCGGCAAGATCATCGGGGTGCTGGACTGGGAGATGGCCACCGTTGGTGATCCCCTGATGGATTTCGGCAGTTCCCTGGCCTACTGGGTGCAAAAAGGGGACCCCCCCGAAATGCAGGCCATTAAGTTTATGCCCACCGATACCGAAGGGGCGCTTACCAGAGATGAACTGGTTCGCTATTATGCCGAACTGTCGGGGAGGACGGTCGACAACTATGACTTTTACTACTGTTTCGGCTTGTTTCGGCTGGCGGTCATTGCCCAGCAGATTTATTACCGTTTTTACCACGGCCAGACAAAGGACAAACGTTTTGAAGCCATGATTCTGGGGGTGCATGCCCTGGAAAAAACGACGCGGATAAATATAAAATGGTCGGATCTTTAAGCTTGTTTGTGCGAAACGCTCAATATTCAGCATCCGTGAAATAAGCAAGCCTAGTGTGGTGGAGTAATGGAGTAATGGGAAAAAATTCCAACACTCCAGTACTCCAATACTCCATTTGAAGCTAATAGCTTTTTGGTTCAGGCTTCCGCAGGATTGACCGTAATAGAAAATAGATAATTCAACAGGAGATTCTCACCATGTACGAATTAAACTACGACCCCCAAATTTGCGAAAACTGTGAGACCTGCGATTGCCTGATGAGATGCCAGTACATGGACTTCGAGCTGGCGGAGGCCCGGGCGGAAAAGGCAAAATTATTAAAAGGCCAGGACACCCGTATCCTCCTGGAGTGCGCCACCTGCTATGGCTGTGAAGAATATTGCCCCTTCGGCAACCATCCGTTTTATCAGATCGTCGAACGCCAGGAGGAAAAAGGGATCCTGCCCACACCGGAACCGATTACCAAACAGCAGATTATCATGATGGAGGCCAAGGGCACCATCACGCCGGCAACCGTAAGCTCTCCGGTGATCAACATGTGCTATTTTCCCATGCTCACAGGCAGTATCCGCGGCCCGCTGTATGAAAACACTTCCATGATTGTGGGCAGTGATATCTTCTGCAACATCATGTGGCTTCATTTCGGGAAAAACTCGGTGATTCGGGAACGGCTTCCCCGGATGGTCGACAATATCCAGCAGTTCTATCTCAAAGACAGCGGGATCGACGAGATGGTTTGCTTCCATGACGAGTGCTACGGTGCCTACAGCCAGCTTGCGCCGGCATTCGGCATCGAGGTGCCCTTTAAGGTCGTGCACCTTTTCGAGTACCTGTCCAACAAGCTCGATGAACTCAAAGATCAGATCACGCCCATCGGTGCCAAAGTGGTCTACCAGCGTCCGTGTTCCAATCGCCTGATACCGGAAACCCGGCACTGGGTGGATGACATTTTTCAAAAAATCGGGGTTGATCGGGTGCCGCGGGAATATGACCGGGACAACGCCCTGTGCTGCGGCCAGGTGCTGCGGGCCCACCAGCGCGATGACTTTGCCGATGATGTTCAAAAACGAAATCTTGACGACATGCAGCAGGCCGGCGCTGCCTACTGCGTTTTCAATTGCCCGGTGTGCATGTTCACCCTGGGGGAGGCGGTTGCCGAAAGAGGAATCTTTCCGATTCTCATGAGTGATCTTTGCCAGGTTGCCTTGGAAAAAAAAGACGAATAGGAGCCATGCCATGAAAGAAATATTGCCGGAGCTTGCCAAAATCGTCGGCGCGGAATTTGTTTCGGATCAACCCGAAGAACGTTACATCTATTCCATGGATCCGGGCACCATGCCGGCGCGGGAGCCGGATTTTGTGGTCATGCCGGATTCCACCGAAGAAGTCCGCCAGGTCATGCTGCTTGCCAACCGGCACAAAATCCCCGTGGTGCCCCTGGGCGCCGGACTGGTTCTTTCGGGGCTGTGCCGGGCGTTGAAAGGCGGCATCGTCCTGGATATGAAGCGCATGAATCGAATTATCGAGGTAAACGAAATGAGCCGTTACGCCCTGGTAGAGGCCGGAACCTCCCAGGGTATGCTCCAGGCCTATCTGAAAAAGCATCATCCCCGGCTCAAGCACTCCGCCCCCGATGCACCCCCGACGGCCACCATTGCCGGCAATATAGCCATCCATGGCTCCGGGCACATATCCCATGCCCACGGTTTTCACTCCGACATGCTAAACGGTCTGGAGGTGGTGCTGCCCACCGGTGAGGTGACCCGTATCGGCTCCTGTGCCATCTCCGATTACTGGTTTGCCCGGGCGCCTTTGCCGGATCTGGCGGGGCTGTTTCTAGGGTGGGCCGGCACCACCGGTGTTATAACGAAACTGGCCATCAAACTGTACCCCAGTTACCGCTTCAACGACGTGGGGGTGTTCGTGTGCGAAGATGCCCGCTTGATGCCCGATATTTTGTACCGCATGACCGAAACCCAGATGGCCGAAGACCTGACGGCCTGGATGACACCCAAGCCGGAATGGGCCCGGGGGTTTTTACACAGCAACATCAATTACGGCGCCAACACCAAAGAGGAGCTGATCTGGAAACGCAACCTGATCCGGGCTTCGGTAAAAGAATATATCGACAAAAAAATTGCCGGGTTTATTCCGCTGCCGTCAGCCATGAAACAGCCGTTTCTGGAGGTGCCGGCCAGGATGCTTTCGCGTTTCGCGGATGTGAGAAAAGGCGGCGGATTTGAGTACGTGGGGGTGATCATGCCGGTTGATATGTTTGCCGATGCTTATGAGCTGGGACTGGATATCGCATCCAGGCTGTCGGTCAGCTATTCCCTGGGTGCCCGGATCATCGGTATCAACCACTGCATGATGTTTTTTTACGCCTATGCCTTTAACCGCGCCGATCCGGCGGATGTTGAGCGGGCCCAGCAGGCCCTGGAGGAAACCAACCGGGCGGCGGTGGACATGGGGGGCATCCCGTGGAAAGCCGAAGCGCCGGCCCAGAAAGAAATTATCCGCAAAATGGATCCCAACATGTTTGCACTGATGAACCGGATTCGGGCCGTGCTTGATCCTGCGGGCATTATGAATCCGGGCAACTGGGAGGTTGACTGATGCAATATGAAGAAATACTGCACCGCTGTTTTCGCTGCGGATACTGTAAGCTGCCCGAAAACTACGTTGATTTTAACTGTCCTCCCTACCTGGCCTTTCGTTTTGAGACCTATTCGCCGGGGGGGCGGATGTGGCTGATCCGGGCCATGCTGGATAACAAAATTGATCCGACCGGCCGGCTGCAGGAAATTTTGTTTTCCTGTGTTGCCTGCGCCAACTGCGTAGAACACTGTACCTTTCCCAAATTTAAAGATCAGCTGTTGCTGGCATTTACGGCCGCCAAAGAGGAATTGGTCAATGCCGGCAAAGTTCCGCCGGCCGTAAGGGACTGCCTGACCAGAATCTATCAGCACGGCAACCCGTACGGCCGCGCCCGCAAAAAACGGGATGCCTGGACCCACGGGCTGGAGATTGAAGAATATTCGGACCAGGAGTATCTTTTTTTTGTGGGGGACGTGGGCTCCTACGACACCCGCGGCCAGGAACTCGCCCGTTCGGTTGCCGGGCTTTTGCAGACCCTGGGGGTGTCCTTTGGAATCCTGGGCGCAGAGGAGATGTCCGACGGCAACGAAGCCCGGGCCATGGGAGAGGCCGAGCTTTTTAAGTATCTGGCCCAAGAAAACATCAAAACGTTTCGTGCCCGGGGTGTTAAAAAAATCATCACCCTGTCGCCCCATGGCTTTAATGCCTTGAAAAATGATTATCCCCAATTCGGCGGGCAGTACCCGGTGTTTCATTACAGCCAGATACTGGCTCCGCTGGTTAAAAAGGCCGCTTTTGCACCGGACCTGCCGCCGTTGCGGGTAACCTGCCACGATTCGTGCTATCTCGGCCGTCACAATATGGAGTACGGCGCACCCAGAAACGTTCTGGCCGCCTTGCCCGGAGTTGAGCTGGTTGAAATGGAGCGCTGTTTTCAAAATGCGTTGTGCTGCGGGGGCGGCGGCGGAAATGTGTTCACCGACATCATCGGCAGCGGTGCTGATACTTCTGCCAGAGCCAGGGTTCGCGAGGCGGTCCGGACCGGCGCCCAGGTGCTTGGCGTGGCATGTCCCCAGTGCGCCGTCATGTTTGAGGATGCCCTCAAAGTGGAAAATCTGGAAGGCGAAATTGCGGTAAAAGAGATCAGTGAGATCGTCAATGAGCGGATAGCCTGATGTATCGAAATTTCGATAACATTTATTAAACTCACCGCAGAGAACGCGGAGAGCGCAGAGAAAAATAAAAAATGAATGCCGGCTTCGCCGGTTTGGCCCTCTGCGATCTCCCACCGGGGCGTAGGCCCTATGGGCCGGAGGCGGCGATCTTTGCGGTTAATTAAAAAAGACCCGCAAAACATAACAATATTTGTGAATACATACACTAAGTTCAAACCAGGAGGTAAATTAATGACAGATATTTACGAAAAGTTAAGGGCGCGGCTGGACGACCTGGCGACCGGATACCCGGCGACCGAAAGCAAAGTTGAAATCCGTCTGCTCAAACGGCTGTTTACCGAGGAAGAAGCCGAACTGTATCTGCAGCTGTCACCCTTTTTGGAAAAACCCAAGGATGTGGCCAAGCGTCTGAATCGTGATCCTGCCGAGATTGAGCCCATGATGGAGCGTATGGCCCAAAAAGGGCATTTATTTCGAAAACGCAAAGGCCATCTGGTCCGCTATTCGGCCGTCCCCTATGTGGTGGGTATTTTCGAACACCAGCTGGGACGGATGGATGAAGGATTTGCCCGGGACCATGAAGAATATTTTGAGACAGCCTTCGGCAAGACGATTCAGTCATTTAAAACACCGGTGCTGCGAACCATCCCGATCAATCGGCAGCTGGTGGCAAATTATCCGGTGGCGCCGTTTGAAGATGTGCTTCAAATTATAGAAAATCAGAAAAAAATTGCCATCGCCCCCTGTGTTTGCCGAACCACGACCAAGCTGGCCGGCAAAGGATGTGACAAACCGGTGGAAAACTGCTTCTCATTCGGCTCCCACGCCGAGTATTATGTTGAAAACAAAATGGGGCGCTATATAACCATAGACGAAGCCAAAGAGATTGTTATAAAAAATGAGGAAGCCGGTCTGGTTATGCAGCCGTTTAACTCCCAGAAAATCGGCGGGATGTGCAGCTGCTGCGGGGACTGCTGCGGTGTGCTCAGATCGTTGAAGATGCATCCCCATCCCGCCGAAATGGTACAGAGCAATTATTTCGCGCAGGTAGATGATGAGGAATGCACCGGATGTGAAACCTGCCTCGAGCGCTGCCAGATGGAAGCTATTGATGTCGTTGACGGTATTGCTGAAATCAACCTGGTACGCTGCATTGGTTGCGGCTTATGCGTGACCACCTGTCCGGTGGACGCCATTGAATTGATTAAAAAGCCCGAAGAAGAACTCTACGAACCGCCGAGATCCGGTGCCGAGACCTATATGAAAATTATGCAGGAGAGGGGGAAGATATAGGCGGGTTGCGGGTTACGGGTTACGGGTTACGGGTCACTGGT
>JAIVWA010000163.1:0-8628 GCA_049190255.1 Gammaproteobacteria bacterium
CGGCATATTTAATGCCTTTACCTTTATAGGGCTCAGGCGGTCGAATTTTTCGAATGGCAGCCGCGGCTAAACCGATCTTTTGTTTGTCGATCCCGGACAATATGATTTTGTTATTTTTTTCAACGGTTGCATTTATTCCCTCAGGCAAATCAAAGGCAACAGGGTTTGAATATCCAACGTGAAGAATAATTTGTTTGCCGCTGAGCTCGGCGCGATAACCGATGCCGTTGATCTCCAGCTTACGTTCAAACCCCTGGTTGACGCCTGTAATCATGTTGGCAGCCAGACTTCGGGTAAGCCCTTGCAACGCCCGGCTGTTTCTGTCCTCTGACACCATGGTGACATTTATGACACCATCTTCAATCTTCAATTGAATTGCAGGATTTATGGCCTGGCTCAGCGTACCCTTTTCTCCTGCTACGGTCAGCAAGCTGTCCGCAAACGTTATTTTGGTTTTATCCGGTATCGGAATCGGTTTTTTGCCTACTCGAGACATGTGCTGCTCTCCTGTTGTTTAACGAACAACCCTTTCAACTATTAAACCAATCAACTAATCAACCAGTCAACTAATGCCTACCAGACGTGACAGAGGATTTCACCGCCAACTTTTTCCTGACGTGCTTTTTTATCCGTCATGACCCCTTTTGAGGTCGATAGAATCGCAATGCCCAAGCCGTTGTAAACCGGCTTGATTTCCTTGCATCGCACGTAAATTCGCCTGCTGGGCTTGCTAACGCGTTTGAGCTCGTAAATCACATTGGATTGTCCGGCACCATATTTAAGATAAATCCGCAAAATTCCCTGTTTCCCATCTTTAAGGAATTTATAATTCCGGATGAAGCCTTCGCTTTTTAAAATTTTAGCCACTTCGATTTTTACTGTCGATCCAGGAACATCCACGCTGTTAAATTTTGCCTTGGCCGCGTTCCGGATGCGGGTTAACATATCAGCTATTGGATCACTAATCGCCATTGTTTTCTCCTAAATATTGCTCTATGGGGCTAGTTTCAAATGACCAACTGCCAGTTGCCAGTGACCAGCCGCCAGCAACCAGAAATCAGCCTACCAGCTTGATTTTACCACTCCGGGCAGCTTTCCTTTTGATGCAAAATCACGAAAGCAAATCCGACAGACACCGAACTTTCTTAAATACGCTCTGGGTCGGCCGCAAATCGGACATCGGTTGTAAGCTCTTACCTTAAATTTAGGTTTTTTCATCGCTTTATTTCTAAGCGCCGTTTTTGCCAAATCGTCCTCCTAATCTGAACCTTTAAACCCAGAACCCTATACTTTCTACCTTCAAACCTTTAAGCGGAATGGGTTCTTATTTTTATTTTTTTAACCACGGATTTTTCACAGAGTTACACAGAATTATTAAACCGCCTGCGGCGGAAAGCTAAAAATTGCTTTTACTTATATTTCTTTTTCCGTGACTTTCCGTGTTCTTCCGTGGTATTTTTTTATCTTGGCCCCTGCCCCTTATACCCTGAACCTCTGAACCCTGAACCCAGAACCTCAATTCTTTAAAGGCATGCCTAACAACCGCAGAAGTTCCCTACCCTCTTCATCGGTTTTGGCACTTGTTACCACAGTAATGTTAAGCCCTTTGATTTTGTCAATTTTATCGAAATCAATCTCCGGGAATATGATTTGTTCTTTGATTCCCAGCGAATAATTTCCGCGGCCATCAAAGGCTTTATCTGATAAGCCCCTGAAATCACGGACTCGCGGAAGGGCGATGCCCACCAGTTTGTTAAAAAAGTCATACATGCGCTCACGCCGCAAGGTTACCATGCAGCCAATAGGCATCCCCTCCCTTAGCTTAAAGGCGGCAATAGATTTTTTGGCTCGCGTTATCACCGGATGCTGCCCGGCAATCATTTTAAGTTCCGCAGTGGCTGAATCCAGCAGCTTGATATTTTGAATCGCTTCGCCCAGACCCATGTTCAAGACCACCTTTTGCAGTTTGGGAACTTCCATGATGTTTTTATACTTAAAGGTCTCAATCAGTTTGGGGACTGCTTCTTTATAGTAAAACTCTTTTAATTGTGACATTCTGATCCTCCGACAAACGGTCCTATTTATCCAGCGCCTCGCCGCATTTTACACAGACACGAATCTTTTCCCCGTCCTCCAGCCGTTGCATTTTAACACGTGCGGGAGTAACACATTTGTTACACATCACCATGACATTGGACCATTGGATCGGCATTTCTTTTTCGATAATTCCGCCCTGTTTATTTTGGCTACTCGGTTTACTATGCCTTTTGACAATATTTATCTTCTCGACAAGAATGCGGCTTTTCTTGCGGTTGACTTTCAATACTTTCCCGATCTTACCCTTATCCTTGCCGGCGATGACTTTAACTTTATCATCTTTTTTTATTAAGCACTTATTCGCCATCATAATGCAGTATCTCCAAAAACTTATCGAATGACGAACGCTTGGAATGACAAATGTCGAATGTCGAATGTCGAATGAAGTTTGAATATTGCTAATCCTATATAAATTCACAGAGCCACAGAAACATTTGAAAATCATAAAATTGATAGGATTCCTTTAATCGTCATTCGTCACTTGCCATTCGTCGTTCGTCATTCGTCGTTCGTCATTCCTAATGTTCGACATTCGTCATTTACAGTACCTCCGGTGCCAGTGATATGATCTTCATAAACCGCTTGGCGCGCAGTTCCCTGGCCACAGGTCCGAAAATACGGGTACCGATGGGCTCACGGGCGGCATTAATCAAAACCGCAGAATTATCATCAAAACGTATATAAGATCCATCCGGACGTCTGATTTCTTTCTTGGTTCTCACAATCACGGCTTTGAGCACCTCGCCTTTTTTCACTTTAGCATTTGGTATGGCTTCTTTGACGGACACAACAATAATGTCCCCGATCGATGCATACCGTCTGCGGGAGCCGCCAAGAACTTTAATGCAGTAGAGCACCTTTGCCCCGGAGTTATCGGCCACGGTTAATCTCGTTTCTGCTTGAATCATTTTCTTTTTATCCCTTTAAAATCAAACAGCCTTTTCAACAATTTTAATTACCCGCCACCTTTTCGATTTGCTTAGCGGACGGGACTCATTGATCAGAACCCGGTCACCAATCTGACAATCATTGCTGCCGTCATGGGCAGCGAATTTGGTTCGTCTTCTAACATATTTGAGATACGTCTGATGTTTTACCAATCGCTCAACCAGCACGGTGACTGTTTTGTCCGCCTTGTTGCTGACAACCGTTCCGATCATTTGTCTTTTCATTCCTCGTTGTTTCATGGCAGCCACTATTCGTTATCTTTCTTTGGGTTTAAGGCAACTTCATGTATGATTGTTTTTAGCCTCGCAATATCGCGCTTTGTTTGTTTCATTCTCTGAGGATCTTCAAGCTGTCCGATTTCATGTTGAAATCGCAAATTAAAAAGCTCCTCTTTCAGATCAGAAACTTTCTGATGCATTTCCTCAAAGTTCAAGTCTCTAATCTCGCCGGTTTTCATGTGCTTTCGCTCCTCTCAACAAATTTTGTTTTCACCGAAATCTTATGGGCTGCAAGCCGGCATGCTTCCTTGGCCAACTCCTTGTCAACTCCCTGCATTTCATAAAGAATTCTGCCGGGACGTACGACAGCTTCCCATCCTTCCGGTGCGCCTTTGCCCTTACCCATTCTGACTTCAGCAGGTTTTTTCGTAAAGGGTTTGTCGGGAAAAATACGAATCCAAATGCGTCCCCCTCTTTTGACGTGACGGGTCATTGCGATACGGGCGGCTTCGATCTGTTTAGCGTTTAACGCTCCGCATTCGATCGCCTGTAAACCGAATTCTCCAAAATTCAATGTATTGCCCCGGCGGGCGATACCCTTCATCCGGCCTTTTTGCTGCTTTCGGAATTTCACTTTTTTGGGGCTAAGCATCTTCTATATCTCCACAAAAACGTTATTTGTTATAAGTTATTTGTTGATCGTAAATACGTGGCCAGCAACGATTGTTACTAATAACCAATAACGAATAACAATTAACTGCTTTCCATTTCCGTCTTATCCTTCTTTAATATTTCTCCTTTGAAAATAAAAACTTTGACGCCGATGATTCCGTAAGTGGTGCGCGCCTCGATAAAGCCGTAATCGATATCAGCTCTCAGCGTATGCAATGGCACGCGTCCTTCCAGATACCATTCGGTCCGCGCCATTTCAGCGCCTCCCAATCGTCCGGAGCAGATAATTTTTACCCCAAGGGCGCCAAAACGCATGGCAGATGTGACCCCCCGCTTCATCGCGCGCCGAAAGGCGACCCTTCTGACTATCTGCAAGGCCACATTTTCGGCCACCAGTTGGGCCTCTATTTCCGGTTTTCTGACCTCCTGGATATCGATGGAAATTTCGTAGGTGGTCATTTTTTCGAGTTCTTTTTTGAGTTGCGATATTTCGGCACCCTTTTTACCGATCACAATACCGGGTCTTGAGGTGTAAATGCGCAACCGGACTCGTCGGGCTGATCGTTCGATTTCAATCCGGGAAATACCAGCGTGGTAAAGCTTCTTTTTAATGAAGGTGCGCAGCTTATGGTCTTCTATAATATATTGGGCATAGTTCTTTCCACCGAACCAGCGTGATTCCCAAGTTTTTACAATTCCCAATCTGATTCCTATTGGATTTACTTTCTGGCCCAAACTTTACCTCCTTTGCTAATCCGAATTCTCTTCAGCTAAGATGACTGTTATGTGGCTGGTTCGCTTTAAAATACGCGTCCCTCTGCCCCGCGCTCGTGCTTTCCAACGCTTCAGAGTAGGTCCCTGGTCGGCGGTGATGTTGCGAATAACAAGCAAATCGATATCAATATCCGCATTTTGATCCGCATTGGCAACGGCTGACCGGATAATCTTTTCCAGAATATTCGCCGATTTCTGGGGCATAAACTTAAGTTTTTGCAGCCCGCTTTCAACAGGCTGGCCCTTGATACCGCCAATCACTTTGCGTACTTTGTTCGGCGAAATGCGAACATATTTTGATACGGCTCTGACCTCCATTGTCCTATCCCCTTTAGGCCCTTATCGGGTTTGTTCTGGCATATTTTTTGTCACGAAAAAGTGGTCTAGATTCAAAATACTGTTCCTGCCTGCCCGCCGTAGCCCGAAGGGCGAAGGAGGGACACCCGAAACCTTGAAATCAATCAAATTCCAAAAGCCGAGGGCCCTGAAACTATCTCTTCAATTTTGACCGCTTATCCCCGGAGTGCCCGTAAAACGTTCGGGTCGGTGAAAATTCACCCAATTTATGGCCTACCATATTTTCAGAGACAAATACCGGTATAAATTTGCGGCCGTTGTGAACGGCCAATGTAATGCCAACCATTTCCGGCACAACGGTCGAGCGTCGTGACCATGTTTTGATGACTCTACCGCTGCGGGTTTCTTGGGCCATCAGCACCATGTTCATTAGCTTCGGTTCAATATATGGACCTTTTTTTAGCGATCTTGGCATAAATACACCCAAAGATATTACTAGTTATTAGTTATTGGTACTGAGTATTGGGTATCAACCGCTAGTCAAAAACCCTTAACCCTGAACTCTGAAACCTATTTTTTCGTCCGTCTTTTAACGATCAGTCGATCGCTGCTTTTATTTTTGCGCGTCTTATATCCTTTGGAGGGCACCCCCCACGGACTGCAGGGATGACGCCCGCCGGAAGAACGACCTTCACCGCCCCCCATGGGATGATCAACCGGGTTCATGGCGACACCTCTGACCTTGGGTCGTCTTCCCAACCATCTTTTGCGCCCGGCTTTACCTAACTCAATCTTCTCATGGGACGCATTACCGAGCTGACCGACGGTGGCTCTACAATTGAGCAGGACCATCCGGACCTCGCTCGACGGCAGTCTGATCAACGCATATCGATCCTCCTTCGCCATCAGCTGGGCATAGGTTCCTGCGCTTCTTACAATTTGTCCGCCTTTTCCCGAACGCAGTTCAATATTATGAATCTGGGTGCCCAGGGGGATATTGCTCAGCGGCAAAGCATTGCCGGGCTTAATGTCGGCATCGGGACCCGATTCCACGATATCATTTACCTTAAGGTTAAGCGGCGCCAGGATATACCGCTTTTCGCCGTCAACATAGTGCAGCAACGCGATCCGGGTCGAACGGTTCGGATCATACTCAATTGAAGCCACTTTGGCCGGAATAGCGATTTTATCGCGCTTAAAATCAATGACCCGGTAATGTCGTTTATGACCCCCACCGCGGTGTCTGCAGGTTATGCGGCCTCTGGCATTACGACCGCCTGTTTTTTTAATGACTTTCAGCAGGCTTTTTTCCGGTTGGGTTGTCGTTATCTCCTCAAAAGAGGAGTAAGCTTGAAAGCGACGCCCCGGAGATGTCGGTTTTACTTTTCTAATCGCCATTTATTTACTCCTATACACCTTCAAAAAAATCTATCCGCTCACCGGGCATCAGCTTGACAATCGCCTTTTTCCAATCGCGACGTTTACCGATGATCCGCCCTCTTTGCTTGGTTTTACCCTTCACCTGCATTGTTTTAACGGCGGCAACCCTGACGTTGAAAATAGATTCTATCGCCTGTTTGATTTCAATCCGGTTCGCCCGCCGGTCCACTTCGAAAGTCAACTGATTGTTCAGTTCTTTCTGAATACCCGTTTTTTCGGTGATTAAGGGTCTAATGACAGTCTCATGCGAAATCATGCTTGCAGCCTCCCCTCGATGTTCTTTACCGCAGGCTCCAGCAATACCAACGTCCGGTATTTTAGAATATCGTATACATTCAGCCCTTCACATCTGAGCACTTTAATATCCTGGACGTTTCTGGATGACAGTTCCAAATTTTCATTCTTTTCATCGGTGACGATCAAGGCACTGTTGAGATTAAGTGCCTCCAACACGTTGACAAACTCTCTGGTTTTAATCTCTTCGAGCTTAAACTGGTCCAAAACCATCAGCTCATTGGCATTCAATTTGCTGCTCAGCGCCATCTTTAAGGCCAGTTTTTTCACTTTTTTGGGAACTTGATATTTATAATTTCTCCCGTCAGGTCCGAAAACAACGCCTCCGCCTCGTAGCAAAGGAGCTTTGATATCACCACGACGCGCCCGGCCGGTGCCTTTCTGACGAAAAAGTTTTCTGCCACTGCCTCTGACATCACTGCGATGTTTGACGGAGGCAGTACCCGCTCGTCGGTTGGACAACTGCATGGTCACAACTTCATGCAAAATACGGGACTTGCCCGGCACGCTGAATACGTCATCGGCAAGTTCGATCTGCGAGATTTTCTTGCCATTTACATTTTGGACATCTAGGACCGGCATACGCTTCCTCATTTATTATTGTCAATACTTGTTACAGGATCGTTTAATCTTGTTTAAATTTTGGCTTATTGACGGCCATCAGACCGGATTCGGCCCCCGGTACGGCACCCTTTACCAGAATCACATTGTCTTCTGCACGGATATCAATGATCTCCAGATTGCGAACCGTTTTACGATCATTACCGTAATGACCCGGCATTTTTTTACCTTTGATAACCTTGGCCGGCCAGGCACTGCAGCCGATGGAGCCCGGTCGTCGGACATTTCTACTGCCATGCGTTACGGGTCCCCGGTGAAATCCGTAACGTTTGATAACGCCCGCAAAACCGCGGCCCTTGGTGGTGCCGACGACATCGACCCGATCGCCCACATTGAACATTTCAACGGTAATTTCCTGACCGAGGTTGTATTCTTCCGGATTTTTTACAAAAAATTCTTTCAAATACTGAAAGCATTGATCACCACTCTTTTTAAAATGACCCTGCAGCGGTTTGCTTACCCGGAATTTTTTCTTTTGGCCGAACCCCAGCTGTAAAGCATCGTATCCGTCCGTGGCCCGGGTCTTTATTTGAGTCACCACGCAGGGACCGGCTTCGATCACGGTAACCGGAACATAGCGTCCTTCGGAAGTGAAGAATCCGGTCATTCCCAATTTTTTTCCTAATAGTCCTCTACTCATAGCCCAACGTATCCCTTTTACACAGCAGTTATCATATCAGTGCCTCTGCCGAAGGCAGGGCTTTATTTCTCAATGGTGACGGTAACCAAGAATTTAAGGATTCGGAATCGATTTTTAGCTCGGGCCGTAATTTCCCGAATCCTTAAATGAGGATGGCAAGCTATAGCTTTATTTCAACATCGACACCCGGTGATAGATCCAGTTTCATCAGTGCATCTACGGTTTGCTGAGTGGGCTCAAGAATGTCGAGCAGTCGTTTGTGTGTCCGCATTTCGAACTGTTCACGAGATTTTTTATCAATGTGAGGAGAACGCAAAACACAAAATTTATTGATGCGGGTCGGCAACGGTATCGGCCCGACTACTTTGGCACCGGTTTTTGCCGCCGTATCAACAATGTCTGACGCTGATTGATCCAGTAGCTTGTGATCGTAAGCCTTGAGCCGGATCCTGATCTTAGTATTGGTTATCATTTATTTCCGTCTTTCTTATTATTCAATAATCTCACTGACGACACCGGCGCCCACCGTACGACCACCTTCGCGTACCGCAAAGCGGACTTCCTTCTCCATGGCGATCGGCGTTATCAACTGCGCTTCTATCGTTACATTGTCGCCGGGCATCACCA
>JAIVWA010000164.1:0-8620 GCA_049190255.1 Gammaproteobacteria bacterium
TTTCGCTCAATTCAGGGATTTCAACACCCGAATCGGTCAAAAGATCGGCGGCAATGGTGGCGTGTCCACCGCCGTCGGCCAGAATGGCAACTTTGTTGTTTTTAATCGGCGGCAGGCTTGCAAGGGTTTCGGCCGCGGGGAATAGCATGTCGGAACAATCAACCACGATAATTCCGGCGCGCTTGAAGGCCCCTGTGGCCACCTCTGATATGCCGGCCAGAGCGCCGGTATGGGAGCCCGCCGATTTTTTGCCGGTGGATGAGCGGCCGCTTTTGAGCAGGATGATCGGTTTTTCAAGGGCTGTTTTTGCGGCCTGCTGGATGAACTCGCGGCCATTGCGCAAGCCCTCCACATACATCAATATGGCCCTGGTGTTCGGATCCTGGCGGAAAAATTCCAAGTATTCGTGAAATTGAATATCGGCTTCGTTGCCTACGCCGACATAATAGGAAAATCCCTTGCGGCTTTTGATTTTGGCTTCGGTGATCAGGGTCAGTGCCATGTTGCCGCTCTGGGTCAGCAGGGCAATGTCGCCCTTGGGCGCATCCTTTAATCCCACCAGGTTTAATCTGTCATGCAGGTTGAGCATGCCGGAGGTGTTGGGACCGATGAGACGAATGTTGTGTTTCCTGGCCACCTTTACCATCTCGCTTTCCAGCTTCCTGCCGTCCCGTCCCGATTCCCCGAATCCGCCCGCCAGAACGACCGCACCCTTGACCCCTTTTTGGCCGCAATCTTCCAGCACGGCCGGCAGGGATGCGGCCGGGGTGGCCACCAGGGCCACATCCACCGGACCTTCGATATCAGCAACCTTTTTATAACATTTAAATCCCAGGATACTTTTCTCCCTGGGGTTTACGGGATAGATTCTGCCTTCGTATTTTTCATCCAGCAGGGTTCGGATCGTCTGGTATCCGCGCTTGGTTTCGTTTTTGGATGCACCGACAATGGCAACTGATTCGGCCTTCAGGATTTGTTCTAGTGACATTGTTCTGTTTCCCTCATTTTTTTAAGAAGACAGATGACAGAGGCTAACGAATTCGGATTTCGGAATGCGGAATGCGGAAAGGAAAAACGGACAATCAGCAATTCCTGTGCCGTACGTCTTGAGCCTTATACCATTTATGCCTTAAACCCTCTACCTTTTTGTGTTAGCAGTGACCAGTGCAACTCGTAACTCGCACCCCGCAACCCGCAACTATTTCTTTTTCCTCTCCTCAAACTCCTGCAACGACGCCTGCCTTTCTTTGGTAGACACGCAGGCCAGGCAGGCTTCGATTTCAAAATCCATCAAGGCATCGAGACTGACTTCACCCCGGGCCATTTGCAATCCTTTTTTGATCAGTTTAAGAGAAATTGCAGAATTGGCGGCAATTTTCTCGGCCATATTCCGGACTTCCGTGTTAAGTTGCGCCAGGGGCACCGCTTTGTTTACCAGGCCGATTTGTAAGGCTTCTTTGCCATCGATGTACTCACCGGTAAAAAGCAGCTCCTTGGCTTTGCCGGGTCCGATTAAGTCCTGGACCAATCGAAAAGCGCCGCCGGTCACCGAGGAGGTTACCTTGGCTTCCGGCGAACCGATCTGGGCTTCTTCGGCCGCTATCCGGATATCACAGGCCAGGGCCAGTTCATAGCCGGAACCGATGGCATATCCGTTAACGGCCGCAATGGTCGGCTTCTCAAAACGAATTATTTTGCGGGACGCTTCCTGGAGTTCCTCCAGATATTCCCGGTATGCTTCCAGGGTTCGGGTCTTTGATTCCTTTAAATCCGCTCCGGTTGAAAAGGCCCTTCCTTCGCCGGTGACCACCAGCACTTTAATGTCGGAATCCTTTCCGGCATCCTCCAGAGCCGCCTGAAAATCGAGCCACAACTGCTTGTTCATGGCGTTTAACACCTTGGGGCGGTTCAATTTTATCGTCGCAATGCCCTGGTCTTTTTCATAAATAATGCACTCAAAATTCATTTTTTTCTCCAGAATGCCGATAATCGATATTTACAGCCAATTAACAAATCAACTAATCAACCAGTCAACTATACACTGGGTTATCCGATCTTAGGCATTAAAGTCCAGACAATTACCCACGAACCGGTTTCAGGGTCTTTGTCCAGACATACAATGCCGCTGTTTTGAAATTTAAACACCGGTTTATCAATGGACCCGGTGACCAGATAGGCGGTCATTCGTTCCATAAAAGGCAGATGACCGACTAACAGGGTATTGGTATCAGGGTTAAGGGAGGCAGCGAAGGCGGCCACATCATCCATCGGCTTTAATCCTTCTACTTCTTTTACACTTTCGGTGGGATTTAGGGCGGATGCCAAAATGTCAGCTGTTTTTCGTGCCCTGGTCTTGACGCTGTGCAGGATTTGCCCAACATTTATATGATAGTTTTTGGCAACCTCGGCGATGCGCTCGGTCTCTGCGACGCCTTTTTCGGAGAGACCCTGATCGGGATCGACATCCTTTGGCAGGCTTTGGCCGTGTTGAACCAGGTACAGTGCCATGGTGTTAATCCTCCTTGTAAATTAGACTGTTTAATAATATGTAAGGTGCTTGCCGGCTAGATATGCCAATGATTTCAAAACATCAATAGGTTTTTTGTTTAAGTTGGTTGTTTACAGTTTTTAATTTAAAATTCGATCATTTTTGGTGGGTATAATCATAATCGGGTTGATGGAGTGTTGGAGTATTGGAGTGGTGGAGTGGTGGAAAAAATCTCTGAACCGGCTGAATCAACTGGCTGCAGTTTTCCAATACTCCAATACTCCAGTACTCCAATTTATAAATATTGGGGCTGATAGGTAGTGCGGGTTCTAACATATTAATTTTTTTGAATTTATTTGGGAAGTTGGAGCCTTTTTATGCGGATTGTAACCAGACCGGATTTTGACGGGATTGTTTGCGCCGTCCTGCTGCACGAAGCCCTGGATATCAGTCAGCCGGTGAAGTGGGTGGAGCCCAATGCAGTCCAGCGGGGACTGGTTGAGATTCGCAAAGGCGATATCATTGCCAACCTGCCCTATGACGACAGATGTTCATTCTGGTTTGACCATCATTATACCAACCGGATATACCGATCCTTTAAAGGCGTTTTCAAAATTGCACCGTCGGCGGCCGGAATTATTTTTGACCATTACAAAGACAGGTTCAAGCGCGATTACAGTGAACTTGCCACTGCCACCGACAAAATTGATGCGGCTGATCTTTCATTGGAAGAAGTTCTACGCCCCGAAGCGCATGGTTATGTTATGCTTTCCATGACTGTGGTAAACGGCGGTGAACCCGATGAATCCTATTGGAATAAACTGATTGATCTTCTCCGCCAACATGACCTGCAACAGGTCCTCGATGACCCCGAAGTAAAAGGGCGCTGCCGCCAGGTGAGGGAGCAAAATGAAAAATATGCAATCTATTTAAAAAAGAATACCCGTCTTGACAAACACGTCTCCATTACAGATTTCCGCAATTTGGAAAACATTCCGGCCGGCAATCGCTTCCTGGTTTACTCATTATTTCCCGAATCGGTAGTCAATATGAGAATCCGCTATGAGACGAAGAACAAAGAGGTGATAGCCGTCAATATCGGGCACAGCATTTTTAATCGTCGCTGTAATGTGAATGCCGGCTTGTTGCTTGCCGATTTCGGCGGGGGAGGGCATCGCGGCGCGGCGTCCACCCGCTTTGAATCCAGCAAAGCGGATATCTATTTGCCCCAGATTATCGAGGCCCTGAAAAGAAACAAAAACAATGAAAATTGATGACAGAGCAAAGCGATACCATCATTCGTCATTCTTCAATCTTCAATATTCATTTATTGGGGTTCCGGCATATTTACTTCTGTCAGCAGCACACCTAAAACTGAGACTATTGTAAAGACAAATGCGCGCCATAAACAGTTAACGGCGATCACCGAAACCGTGACAGAATCATGGGCGCCCAACCAGCCCGAGACAACTGCACTGATTAGCCCGACTGATGCGCCGCAGATGGCGGCCCCGGCAATGCGCTTCCAGAGCGCGGCGCCCCCGGCGCCCAGGGTGACAACGGTCCCGATCAGCAGCGGCACAATTACGGCAAAACCCCAGATGACCTTTAAACCCGGCAGTGCACCCAACTGATCCATATACAGCCAATCGGCAATTACAAAGATGCCTGTCCCGGCAACAGCACACAGGACGACATGCCAGTAACGGGGCTGCATGTCCGCCCGCATTTCGCTTCGCTTTCGCATCCGGCGTCGAATCGTCAGGGGCCAATTATAAAACAGATTGAAGATTTTGTGCTCCAGCAACGCTCCTCTTTCCCCGAAAACAGGAACGACATGAACGGCTTCGGTGGACCAGTGTCCGGCCATAAACCTGGCCAGGGCCGGATAGCGATAGGTCATTTGGATCGGAAAGGCCAGATACCCGATGTATTTAAAGAACCCCAGAAACACCGCGATGTTATAGTCCTTGAAATTTCTCTCCCTGATGACCAGATATAAAACGTATAATCCGCGAACCAATGAGCCGGGTGAGATCGGCACCACCTGAAACAGCGCGATGATCCCCAGCCCGATGGCGTAAGCCTGGGCGCGGGGCAACTCAGGGTGGGTGACAACATAAATAATTGCTACAATTAAAGAGACAACTTGGGTCACCGGTAGCGTGCACACGTGTACCGCCAGGCTTTTTAAATATTTTTGGATATACGGTTCATCAATTTGCGCCAGGATTACCCCGGCATCTTCATTGCTGAGGAGATGCTTTTGCTTGCCCTCCGTTACCATGTCACGGAGCCACTGCTCACGCAGATCGTTATTGAAATACAAGCGGACGGGTCGTAACAAATAATAATCAAGGCGCTCTTTGGCATATGGCCAGTCTGTTAATATCTTATGAATCCCAACCGGAAGCAGGGACAGGGGCCAATGATAGATGCAGTGCCGGATTTGTTTTGAAACACTCAGGGCACGATTATCATCCAGTCGGCCGGCGCGATGCCAGTTGATTATTTTTTCGATAAATTTGGCCCGGACGGCCCGGCGCAGATAGTCGGCACTGGTCAGGATCATCCGGTAATGGGCCCGCCAAAAAGGCTGTCCCCAGATACGCCTGAAAAAACGGCCCATCAAAGGAATCAGACCGAGCAAGAAAAACAGCAATGTCAGAACGGTATTTTTTTGCAATCGATCCCGGCACTGGCGGTTGATGAGATTTCTGACGCGCCAACCGGTAATTGCGCTTTTGAGCATGGTTGACCACAATGTCGGACTGTAAAGCAGTCGAATATGGTTGTGGGTGATATCCGGTACGGAATTTCGATAAATCTGCTCGGCGCCTTCCAGTTCTTCCAGCCCCCGCTCCATGCCGGCGAAATTTTCTTTATGGTCCCCAATAAACTGTCTCAGTTTTTTGATGTTGCCGCGATCGAACTGTACCAGGCTGCCGCGCAGAAGACCGGTGGCAATCAGCTTGAAATCTCCCGGGCTCATGGGTAAAAAGGGCAAAAGGGCAAGTCCGGCCCGAAAATCTACGGCGGTCAATCCTTTGGAAGAAGAGTCGTCTGTACCACTGCGCTTTAGACAGTTCGGTTGACTTTTCCAGGTCGACCATTCATATTGTCTGGCAAATTCATGGGCGCCCATCTGATGCAAGAGCTCGACAAATTGGCGCATAAATTCCAGTTTGGCCCTGTATTCCGGCGATCCTAGTTTCTGAGGGTCAGTTTTTTTACCTTTGATCCAGCGTTTGAGGACATCCAGGTTGTCATCCACTTCCAGGCGCCAGGTGCGGCCCTCCACCCATTCGCTCAATTCCCCGCAACTGCCCAGACTGTTATCGACAAATGTTGCATAAATGTCCACCACAGCGCTCTCGGTGCCAAACCGGATCTTGGCTCCCCTGCGGATGAATTTCTGCCACAAGGCACCGGCTCGCGCTGCGGCAGGATTTACCTGGAGCTGAAACGGTCCCTGAAAACCGATCCCGTAAAGCACGTTGCGAAACAGCAGGGAAAAAGCGCTGGGAGGAATCAGGATCTTGATGGCGTACACCCCGCCGACTTCGAGGTTGTCGATGGGGCCGGCCTCGGATTCAATACCCGTTATTTCGACCTGATAGACCTGACCGGCGAAACCACCGCCCACAAATTTTCGGATTACCAGGTGGACTTTTGCCTTGAGGGCGCTGCCAACTGCGGTTATATCATAGGCTAACTCGGTGCCGATTTCATAGCGCTCAATACGCATCGGCCGGTGCAAGGCCAGCTGTTTAAACTCTTTTTCGAGATCTTTATGAACTTCAATCGAATATTCTTTATTCATCAACGAATTCCTACCTGAATTTTGCATGCAAATAAAATAATGCGCTCATCCGGTAAGTCCAAGTTACTAAAAAAGACACAAAATCCAATACACTTGTTCTTTCCAGATAACCGGGTAAAAAAATACTGGATCCATCATTCCGATCCAGATATTCACATAATACCATAAATCGATTGATATTAGGTGATAAAAAATCTAAAAACGATTCGACTTGAATCGACAAGTCGAATGAATTATAGTCTGTTCCAAAATTGATTATTTATCGCGTGGTTAAAAAATGAAAAAATTGAATTACAAGAAAATCATCAGCCTTGTGCTGGCGGCGCTGACCATCCTTTTCATCCTTCAAAACATTGCGGTCATAAACATCAGCTTTCTCTTCTGGACTTTTTTTATTTCCCGCTCGGTGTTGATTTTTCTGGTGCTTTTGATCGGTATTGTTATTGGCTGGCTCCTGCGCAGCAGTCCCAAACGCAAAGCCGAATAACGTCAACGCAACGTTGACGTTATTTGTTAACAACTCATTGAGCGGTTTTCGCTCAATGAGTTACGCTTCCTTGAATGCCGATTCGGGGGGAAAGTAATACGGACACTCCTGCGGCGGTTCCTCTCCGTAATGAACAAATCCGCAAATCCGGCAGCGCCAGGTTGTTTTACCCTCATCCCCTTCAAACTCAGTCGGGTCCATTATGATCACTTATCTCAAATTATTATTGATGGCTATTTTCTGGGGCGGCACCTTTGTAGCCGGTCGCAGTCTGGCCCAAACGGTCGGCCCCTTTTCAGCGGCCTTTTTCAGGTTTGCTATTGCGTCCGTATTTCTGGTCTTTTTATTGAGGAGAGTCGAGGGTAGGCTGACCTGGCCTGAAAAAAGTCAGATTATTCCGGTTATCTTTCTCGGTCTGACCGGTGCCTTGCTGTACAATTTCTTTTTCCTGAAAGGCCTTAAGATGATTGAAGCCGGACGAGCTTCGGTGATTATCGCCAATAACCCGATTTTTATCGCCTTGTTTTCGGCTTACTTCTTCAAGGAACATCTGAATCTCGTAAAGGTTATCGGTATAATTATCTCTGTGGGGGGAGCCATCATCGTTATTTCCCGCGGCAAGGTTTTCGAAGTTCTTCAAAGCGGTTTGGGGTTGGGAGAATTATACATATTTGGATGTGTGGCCAGTTGGGTGGCGTTTTCGTTGATCGGCAAAGCCGTCATGGAAAACCTGTCGCCATTGCGTTCGGTTGCCTACAGTTCGATTGCGGGAACCTTCTTTCTTGCAGTGCCTGCGTTTTTAGAAGGCGGTTTCAGCTTTTTGCATTACTCACTTTTGGAGTGGGCCAATATTTTTTATCTGGGATTTTTCGGAACCGTGCTGGGATTTCTGTGGTACTACCAGGGCATCCGGAAAATTGGTCCGACCCGGGCGGGTTTGTTTATCAATTTCGTGCCGATCAGCGCGATTTCGCTGGCATTTTTATTTTTGGGGGAGCCGGTAACCATATCCTTATTAATCGGTACGCTTTTAGTTTCATCGGGAGTGTATCTGACCAATAGGCCGGCACATTAGTGTTATGTCCCAAATGTAATTTACAAAACTTGGATTGAACTATTTCATCCTGTACATCACCGCCACTCTAACCACCAAACCGCCTCCGGGTTTGACAGACTATTTGCCGAATTTTCTTGAATTCAACGGGTGATCTTTTTTTGCAATCGTGCTAATTTTTTTGACAAAAAGTTCGATGCGTTGACTTAGGTCAAAGTTAAAAAACACATTTTGGTATACAAAGGCAACAAAGGATAATTGTCTTTTTACTAAGCCGAGCATAGATCATTCGATATAAAATTCTTACTATCAATGCATCTGATTTTTGTAAATAGTTGATTTATTGTTTCGAAACGGATATCTTTTAAAGATGAATCAAAAATGGAAGATTTGAAAGTCGCCAATACAAGTGGCCCTGTCTCTGGCTAAAAGACTTTCTGAGTCCTTGATTATCAAGAATTTTAAGATTCATTTTTTTCATCGTCAGACCAACGTCCGCGAAAAAAGGACCGCTGTATGCTTAAATCGTTTTAAAGCAATGATTGAGGAGGGTATCATGGAGCAGATCAATTTCACTCAATGGAGAATCTTTTCCCTGAGGGCATTTTGGGGCTCTATTCTCTGCCTTTCAATGGTTTTGTCCCCGACCTTTGGCATTCAGGCTGGCAACGAGAAAAAAGTAGCCCTTGTCATGAAGGCTCTTTCCAATCCTTTTTTCTCAACAATGGAAGCGGGAGCCAAGAAATATGCGCAACAAGAAAATATTCC